>DQUE01000148.1 GCA_015662405.1 Sulfurimonas autotrophica
ATACGTGTAGCAGTAATTGGCCCTATGGTAGAACCACATCCCATGTCACTTCTTGTCACAAAATTCTGTAGCGTTACATGTAAAGAAGCAGCGGTATGTTTGAATTTTGCTATTGTTTTATCATTGGATGCATAACGCTGATTTGCATTTATTTTGATAACAGTACCTCTGTTTATATATGGTGCATGGTTACTATCATGTTTTGTAGGATAGTTTGGATGAATAGCATGTGCATTATCCACACTCACCATCAAAGAGCCCCTTGTCATTTGTATATACGCTTCATAATCATTAAACATTCTATGGAGTGTATTTTCTAAAAAGCTCCCTCCTGCTCCACTTACTGATTCGCTTCCAACCTCTTCATGATCACTTGCAATAAAAAGCATAGGCTTATCTGCATCTACACTACAAATAGCTACCATGCCTGTGTAACAGCTCAACAAGTTGTCTAGCCGTGCACTTGCAATAAAATCATTTCGTAATCCTACAAATTCTGCTTTTTGCGTATCATAAAAACTAAGTTCACTTGCATATATTGCTTCTACGTCATAAATATTACTGTTTGCAAGTTGCCATCTGATAAAATCATCCAAATCAAAATCTTCATTTGTGGTTATAATTGGGCAGATATCTGTCTGCTTATTAATTGTTCTCTCTTTATTGGCTTTTTCATCAAGATGAATTGCTAATGATGGAATCATTGCTATAGGTTTTTTTGCATCTATTAGTCTGCTTTGTAGTTTTGCACTCCCATCAAGATAGCTTACCCGACCTGCAAGCGATAGATCTCTATCAAACCATGGATTTAAAAGCAACCCTCCATAAGGCTCAACACCAAATTTAACAACGCCATGTTCTTTTATTACAGGATTTGGTTTGAGTTTAAGATTTGGAGAGTCTGTATGCGCACCGACCATAACATATTTTGTATCAGTTTTTGGATAGGTAAAGGCTATAACAGAAGAGTCATTGCGCGTAACATAATACTTCTCTCCTGCTTTGAGTTCCCACTTATCTCTCTCATTAAGTCTTTTAAATCCTGCATTTTCAAACATTAACGTCATGTTATGTGTTGCGTGAAAAGGTGTCGGTGAAGCATCTAAAAAACCTAAAAGTCCTTCGTTAAAATCTTGTTTTGTCATTTTATATTTTTCCTTTTGTACACTTGTAAAGAGTTTTATGCAATAACATCCACAAATTCATTCCCTTCCAATGCCGTAATGAGCTGTGAGTTTACATGTATAGCAGAGTCTATGACAACATTATGCAGCCGAGAAACTATAGTCACTTTTAATGGCCTATTTCCAGGATGTTGTCTTATAATCGCATAGAGTTTTTCAAGCACATCAAAATTACTGCTAAGCCTCACAGCCAGATTTATAGGCTCAGGCGGTGCTTCTTGTATCTCTTTTTTTACCTTTTTTGTCTCTTTTTTTGCCTCTTTGAGTGTCATCAACTTTGTGACATTTAAACGTGGTCCAAAATCGGTATGCGTTACTCTTGCCTTGAGGGCAACTGGCTCTTCCAAATCCATTTCATTGAGCTGTTCGAGCTTGTCAGAAAAGAGCATAATTTCAATATTGCCATGAAAATCCATAAGGTTAACTATGCCAAATTGATTCCCTTTTTTAGAGATTTTTTTCGTTATCTCTTCAACTTTTCCTATAAAGATAGCAAAAGAGCCATCTTTAATACTCTCAAGTTCTGATGAGAGTGTATAGTTTAACTCGTTAATCTCTTCTCTAAAGTCATCCATAGGATGCCCTGAGACATAAAATCCCAAGGTCTCTTTTTCAAACTCCAAAATCTCTTTGAGTTCATACTCAGGTGAGTTTGTAAGTGTAAGCGTGAGCGTTGTAATCTCTGCATCATCTCCAAAAAGAGAGCCAACTGCATTTTTTTTCGCTTCACTTGCTTTTTTTGCCGTCTCTACTATAGTTTCAATTTGATCTAAGAGTGCTTTGCGTGAGTAACCATACCTATCAAATCCACCTGATTTTATAATAGCTTCAATGACACGCTTGTTTACCTTATTTGGTTCAATTCTATTGACAAAGTCCTGCAAAGAGGTGTAGTCACCATTCTCTTCACGCTCTTCTATCATAGCATAGATGGCTGCTTCACCTACACCTTTAATACCACCTAAACCAAACAAAATAATCTCTTGCTCATTTTTTGTAATGGCAGAGAATTCCAAGTAAGAGTCACAAATATCAGGAGGAGAGAGTGCAATACCCATGCGCTTGACCTCATCGATGTAACGCACTACTTTTTCAGTATTATCTTTATCACTTGTTAAAAGTGCTGCCATAAATTCATTTGGATAGTAGGCCTTTAGCCATGCTGTCTGAAAAGTTATCATCGCATAGGCTGCGGAGTGTGACTTATTGAAACCATAACCAGCAAATTTTTCGATAAGATCAAAAAGTTCAGAGGCCTTTTGGTAATCTAAGCCCTGCTTTGCCGCTCCCTCAGAGAACTCTTTGTTGTATTTGAGCATCTCATCGACCTTTTTCTTCCCCATAGCACGACGGACAATATCTGCACCACCAAGAGAAAAACCACCTATAGTCTGCACAATCTGCATAACCTGCTCTTGATAGACAATAACCCCATAAGTAGGCTTAAGTATCTCCTCTAATGCAGGAAAGACATAGGTAATCTCTTGACGACCATGTTTACGTTCTATAAAGTCATCAAGCATCCCTGATTCCATAGGACCAGGACGATAGAGTGCCAAGACCGCAATGAGATCCTCAAAATTTGATGGCTTTAGACGGCGATTTAGATCCTGCATACCAGAAGACTCTATCTGAAACATCCCTACAGTCTCACCTGTTTGAATAACTTCATAGACCTTTTTATCATTTTCATCTATCTTATGCCACTCTACATCTCGATTGTATCTTCTTTTAATCAGCTTCATTGCATTATCGATAACATCAAGTGTCTTTAGCCCCAAGAAGTCAAACTTGATTAAGTCAACATCTTCCATGTAGTTCAATGAGTACTGTGTTACAAAAGTATCCTCGCCTGATGGCTTATATATAGGTGTCTTTTTCCATAACTCCTCATTACTAATAACAACACCTGCAGCATGCATTCCCGCATTTCGCTTGAGTCCTTCAAGTTTTTTGGCAAACTCCCAAACACGCTCAGCCTGTGGGTCACTCTCTATAAATTCACGCAGTTTTGGTTCTTTTTGGTATGCTCCCTCTTTAAACTTTCCATTTTTTGTTTTCCCATTAAGCGTAATACCAAGTTCATCAGGAACAAGTTTTGCCATTTGATCAGCTTTACTTAATGGCATATCCAAAACACGAGCAACATCACGAATGACCCCTTTTGCAAGGAGTGAACCAAAGGTAATAATCTGTGCTACCTGATTTCTGCCGTATTTTTTTGTCACATAATCTATAACTTCTCCACGGCGAGCCTGCATAAAATCCATATCGATATCGGGCATACTTACACGCTCAGGATTTAAAAAACGCTCAAATAGCAGATCATACTTCATAGGGTCAATATCGGTAATCTCTAAAGAGTAGGCAACAAGGCTCCCCGCTGCCGAACCACGCCCCGGACCTACTGCAATACCCAAACGCTTCGCCTCTTTAACAAAATCCCAAACAATCATCATATAACCCGGAAACTTCATTGAGTTAATGATATTCATCTCAAACTCTAATCGCTCACGATACTCTTGATGGCGTTCACTTGGTACAATTTTAAGACGCTTCTTGAGCCCCTCTCGACACTTAAATATAAAAAACTCTGCATCATTTTTATCAGCCGCACTCCTCCATCTCTTTTTCTCTGCTTCTGTAGCATTTTCAGGTAAAGGAGGGTCATCTTCAAAGTCTATATCAAGTCCTTCTTCCTCTGCATACTCTTTTGTAAATTTAAAATTAGGTGGTGTTGGTGACTTTACAATGGGTACAAAATCCTCTATTTTGTCAGCAATCTCTTGAGTATGTTCTAAAGCCTCAGGAATATCTGCAAAAAGCCGTGCCATCTCATCGGGAGATTTAATGTAAAATTCATGGACAGAGTGACGCATACGATTTGGATCATCATAGAGTTTATTCATCCCTATACACATAAATGCCTCATGGTACTGAGCATCTTCAGGATAAGTGTAGTGTGTATCATTTGTAGCAACTACTTTGATACCAGTCTCTTTAGATATTTTTAAAATCTGCTCATCAATATAGAGCTGATCCCCAATACCATGACGCATCAACTCAAGATAGAAATCATCACCAAAAATATCCTGATACTCCCGTGCAACTTGCAAAGCACCCTCATATCCAAGAGCTCCATTTTTGACATTTCTCTCATTTTGCAGATTTAAGTGCCAGTTTACCTCTCCTTGCAGACATGCTGAGGTGCATATAAGCCCTTCACTGTGTTCTCGAAGCTCTTTTTTATTAATACGAGGAAAGTAGTAAAATCCCTCAATAAAAGCTTTTGAAGAGAGGTACATGAGGTTTTCATATCCCTTTTTATTTTTGGCATACAAACAGATATGAAAACGCTGTTTTGTGCTTTTATCGCCAAGAGTTTCACCATTATGAATATAGCCTTCCATACCGATAATCGGTTTAAGTCCAGCACTCTTCATCTGCTTGTAAAAATCAATAGCTCCAAACATATTGCCATGATCTGTCATAGCAACACTTGTCATGCCAAGCTCTTTTACTCTCGAAACAAGATTCGAGAGTTTATTAGCACCATCTAAAAGTGAATACTCCGTGTGGAGATGTAAATGTGTAAAAGAGGGTTTTGCACTCAAACGTAATGCCTTTTTAAAATTTATACTACTTAACTTTTTCTAAATATTCGCCATCAACTGTATTTACTTTGATAGTATCACCTTCTAAAACATGATAAGGTACTTGTACAACTGCACCACTCTCTAATGTAGCAGGTTTTTTACTTCCACTAGAGGTATCACCTTTAAAGTTTGGCGGTGTTTCTGTAATAACATACTCCATAACTTCTGGAGCCTGAACAGAGATTGCATTTCCTTTATAAAAAACAATATCTACATTGATACCATCTTTAAACCATTTTGACGCATCCTCACACTGCTCATATGTCAAACCAAGTTGCTCATATGTCTCATTGTCCATAAACTGATACATGTCACCATCATCATATAAGTATTGCATTGTTTTATACTCAATTACTGGTACTTCAAATTTATCACCAGCATGCACAGTTTTTTCAACTACTTTCCCATTTAAAAAACTTTTCATTTTCATACGAACAAATGCAGCACCCTTTCCCGGTTTTACATGTTGAAACTCCACTACTTTATAAGGAACTTCTCCTACTATTAAACGAACATTTTTTTTGATATCACTCATACCAACTGTTGCCATCATATCACCTTGTAAATTATTTTTCTTATATTTTACAATAACTGGGCTTAATTATTATAAACACAAGATTATTCATCTACTGTATGTTGCTTTTTCTTCCCGCTTTGCTTTTTTTTGAAAGATCACCATAAATAGTACTTCTGCTAATGGATACCCTATCTCTCCTATATCTACTCTATAATCTGGTATTCTCTTAAGTGACTCAAGTAATGCTTTAGCCTGAGTCAACTAAAGCAAAAACTTTTCCAAAATTAGATGTTTAAGGATTGTTTTTAAATTTCATTGGATTTGGCTGGTCTATCTCTTAATTCCCTTACTTTTTAAGTTATTCTTTATAAAAAGACTTCGCCATCGGATGACACGCTGTAACTGTATCTTTTAGATCCTGCTTTTGTATATGTGTATATATTTGTGTAGTCATTAAAGAGGCATGTCCTAAAAGCTCTTGTACAACTCGTAAATCGGCCCCACCACGAATAAGTGAAGTTGCATAAGAGTGGCGCAACACATGTGGAGAGACACCAAGATACTTCTGCGTTATTTTATAAGCAGATATTCGGCTGAGCTTACCACCTTGATAATTACACCAGACATACTCTTTCTCCATGTTACATGTAATGAGATAATCATCAATTGCTTTTTTTGCCACTTTAGCCAAAGGAACTATTCTCTCTTTTTCCCCTTTTGCATGTCTTACATGGAGCCAACCATCCTCTATATCACTCAGCATTAACTCCAAACACTCACTTATACGTGTTCCACTTGCATATAAAAAAATAATAAGTGCATAATCACGTTTTCCTATCCATGTGGTCGTATCTATTAATTCCAAACCTTTGCGTATATCCTCATAAGATAAAAATTTTGGTAACAGTTTGGGAATTTTTGCAAATTTCAGCTTTGTTTTTTCACCACTAAAGTGCTGTTTATAACAAAACGAAAAGAAAGCATTCACACTAGAGAGTTTTCTATTGAGCGTGCGTTTATTCTCATACAAAGAGAGAAGAGTCATCAGTTTTTGCGTATCAAGTAAAATAAGTGGTTTTGAGAGTTGCTCCTCAATGGCACAGAGGTCACTTTTGTATGCCTCTATACTTTTTTTGCTCAAAGCCCTTGTTACAGTAATATACTCCAAAAAAGCTTCTAATTCATTTGACATCTATTTTATAAGTATCTTCTCATCATCAACATAAAAAGCTTTCTCTCCGACAAAGACAAGTCCCTCATCAAAATCTGCTTTATAAATAGTATAATCAAACGTTTTTTTATTGACAACTATTATATAGCCCTCTTTTTCCAACGCATAAAGATTCTTTTCATCGATAATCATCCCTAAAAAATGTGCAAAAGGAAACTTAACCCTAGATATCTCCTGCAAAGAAGGTGTTAAAGCGATGATTTCTCCTTGTTTTGTTGTTATATATATGCTATTTTCATCATGTACGATATTTCGTATTTCAAACTTTGAACGTACCTCTTTTTGCCAAAGAGCTAAAACTTTAGAGTTACTCGCAGCAATAATTTTATCATCTAAAATACTAAAATAGATAATGTTGTTAAAATAATCAGCCGATGAAACAATAGCCGTACGTAGTCTTTTTTTCAATGTTGTATTTACAATAATGATTTTACCATCAAGTGTTGAAAAAATCACTAAATCATTCATAAAATAGGGTTGTGTAATTCGAATGTCATTTGCAATTGCCCTGCCACCCTGCTCCTTAAACAAAAACTCTTTTGAGCCCATATCATAGAGTGCTATTTCATTGTTGGCAAATAAAACTGCCAAGATATTATCTTTTAGACTCGCAGTAGCAATGGTTCTTTTTAGAGAAAAGCTCTTTTTCAATTGAGGTGTTTGTGTTGCTCTAAGCGTGAGATTGCCATCAATCGTCGCAGATAAAATCCAGCCATTACTTTCGCCGAGTAGCCTTTGGTGTTCATTGTCAATTGTAGCGATGATAGTGCCATCTTTTGCTAAAACTTTTCCACTCTCTAAAAGTGCTGTATTAGAAGAGATATCGACTATTTCATCTTCAATGCTTGCATACCTTTTCCAATCATTTGCAACATTTTTTGGTTCAAAAACCTCTTTTGTGCTACATCCACTGAACAATAAAACAATGACTGATGCAAAAAATATATATCTATTCAAAATTTACTTAACTCCATAATGCATTAATGCACGAGAAAGCTGTGCTAGAGGTGAATTAATACTAATCATACTCAATTGAGAACGTGCTTCATCAAGTCTGTTTTCATTCATCAATAGAAGTGCCATCTGTACTTGTGCCAAGTCTCTGTATATTGCATTTTGTTTTTGGCTATAGTTTTGTAATTTATTAAAATCTTGTAAATGCTGTGCAGCTTCATATGATGACAAATCCCCAATAAGTAAAGCTTTTGAATTTTGAAGTGTTTCTAGTGTTTTTACATCTTTCGCAACTACAGCTTGAGAATAGATCCACACATCATGTAAAGTAGGGCTTAAAGAAGCTAAAGTGGTCAATGTTGCTTTATCATTTGGATTTGCCTCTAATTGTAAGAGTACCTTGTTTGCAGCTTCAAGTCTCTGTTGTTTATTTATACTATATACTACATCACCTATTACAAAAAGAGTAACAGCTACTACTGCACCAATCATTATATTTTTATATTTTTTTACAAATCTTTCTGTAATTACTGCTTTTTCAAAAAATTTCTCTTCTGAATTTAGCTCTTCTTTTACCATCTCAATATTCTCTTTTAAACTCAAAACTCTTCCTTATATTTAATAAAGTCTCTAATATTACCCATAAATAAGTTAAAGTTTTATCAAATATATGATAAAATCAGAAAAAATAGAATGAGGATAAAAAATGCAAATAGATGATGCACTGTTGAAAAAATTAGAAAAATTATCTTTTTTACAAGTAAGTGAAGAGAAACGTGAAGAGATCATATCACAACTCTCAGAAATTGTAAACTTTGTAGATAATCTAAGTGAACTCAACACTGATGGCGTTGCAAGTACTTTTGCAATGAATGACAAAGCAACGCCGATGCGCGAAGACATTCCACAATGTG
>DQUE01000126.1 GCA_015662405.1 Sulfurimonas autotrophica
ACACGACAAAATGCACAAGGCGTCGTTTTTGAAATATAACAAATTGTAGGAATATAGATATTATTTTTTCTTGCAACTTGAAGAATTGTTTCTCCCTCTTCTGCCATAACATCTCTGCCGTCAATTTTAAAATTTATCATTTTACTCATTTACGACTCCCTCCTATAAAGGAATCACAATAAATATTATATTGTGCCGGCAAATTACAAGCTGATTCTTCCCACTCTTGTATTGGTTTGCTGCTATTGCTTACAAGCTTACCACTCCAAGTAGAAAAAAATACTCTGCGCATCTTCTATCCCTGCTTTTTTACCACGATAGTCCAGTCGACTTCGTTAAACTTCAATGAGTTATAGAGTTCATATCCACACGCTTTTACTAAGTCAGCACTTCTTTGAATGGGAGAAAAATCTCCTATTTCAAAAAGAAATATCAATGTCTCCGTTGGTTTATGTTTCTCCTCTAAAATCTCTTTCATACGAGGTTCGAAATTATCTTGTAAGTGTCGTAAATCATATCGTTTCATTATCTGTCAACCTCACCAAAAACTATATTAGTTGTTCCAATAATAGAAACAACATCCGGAATATAATGACCTGGTAAAAGATCAGTTAAAATTCCTGTATGCCAAAAAGATGGCGCACGAAGTTTGAGTCTATATGGATAGGGATCACCTTGTGAGTTGATATAAAAACCAAGCTCTCCTTTTGGTGATTCAGTTGGAACATATACTTCACCTACTGGAGGTCTCATACCTTGCGTTACAAGCACAAAGTGTTGCATCAACGAGTAGTTTTGCGTCATAATGTCAATTTTCGGTGCTGAAATATATTTCGGTGCATGTGCCATTAACTCTGTTTGCCCATCTTTTTCACACTTCTCATACATCTCTATACATTGATATAAAATTTTTGCACTCTCTCGCATCTCTTCCATGTAGATACGATAGCGTGCATAGTTATCACCCTTGTCTGAATAAGGCACATTAAACTCTACCTCATCATACAATTCATATGGTTCCTCTTTCCGAATATCCCATGCAACTCCAGAGGCTCGAAGCATTGGACCTGTACACCCCCAAGAGAGTGCCATCTCTGTTGATATAACGCCAACTTCTTCCATTCTCATGAGCCAAATACGATTTGAGTCAAGTAGATCTTCATAATCTTTAATATTTTGCGGCAATTTATTTAAAAAGACTCTGAGTTGGTGCAAAAATCCATCTTGCAAATCAAGAGGAACTCCACCGATGCGAATAGCCGCATGGGTAAGTCTTGCTCCACAATACCCCTCAATAATATCCATCAGATACTCTCTCTCTCTAAATGCAAAAAGGAAGACTGTCATTGCACCAATATCAAGTGCTGTTGTCGCCAACCAAAAGAGGTGAGACATTAAACGATTGATCTCTAAAAGTAGCATTCGAATAACTTTTGCACGACGAGGAACTTCAAGTCCAATCAATTTTTCAACTGCAAGAGCAAAGCCATAGTTGTTTGAAGAAGAGGCTATATAGTCCATACGATCAGTTGTCGGCATAAATTCATTATAAATCATGTTTTCAGCCATCTTTTCCATACCACGATGCAGATACCCAATATCTGGGTGGGCTTTGACAATCTGCTCTTGTTGCAGGTGCAACATTAAACGCAACTGTCCATGAGCAGATGGATGCTGTGGACCGAAGTTTAGTACTAGTTCATTATCATCTCTCTCAAATGTTATATTTTCAAAAAACGGTGTGAGTCTATTTTTTACTTGTGCCATATCTTATACCACCTTATCTTTGTGGATCATCAATAATTACTGATGACTCTTTATCAAGTTTTTTAATGAGGAAAACACCATCTTCTTCCTGGTAGGATTGTGAAACTGCAGGCTCATCGCCAGTAATTTTTGTCCCCTTAGGAACCTCATGTCCAAGACGTGCAAAACGTTCAGAATCATAACTGTCCACACGAGCTGTATCACGAAGTTCAGGCCCTATGATGTCGCGTGCCTCTTTTCCATAGATTTTATCTACTTCATACCATGCAGCAAACTCATCCCCCTCAAGAGGATAGCTTTTAAGAAGTGGATACCCTTCCCAATCATATGGCATTAAAATACGTTTCATAAATGGATGGTTATTTGCTTCAATACCAAACATGTCAAACATTTCACGCTCACTCCAGTCAGCACTTCTAAAGAGTTTTTCAACAGAATCAACCGCCTCTCCTTTTTGAATGAAGTACTTCACACGAATACGCTTGCGTTTTGTCATTGAGAGCATTTGATAAAATATCTCAAAACTATTATCTTTTGCTAACCAGTCAATAGCCGACATCTCTGAGAGTTGTGTATATGCCAACTCATCTCTCATCAACTCAAGCACACCATATATATCACATGCATTGATGTAAATTACCATCTGTTCAACTTGAATATATGCCTCTTTTACTGCAAATTTTGCTTTAATCGCAGCCAAATCAGCAGCAAAAACGGCATCTTCTTCCACAGCAGTTTTTGGCACTTGCGGTGCTACATAAAATCTATCTGTATAGTATGCCTTTGCCTGTACATTATCTTTAGGTTTATACGCTCTCATAATTACATTAACCTTTTTGCTTTTTGTGCATTTCCTGCTTTATTTGCACGAATTTTCTTTTGAAGTAGCATTACACCATACTGGAGTGTTTCAGGACGCGGTGCACAACCTGGAAGATACAAATCAACAGGAATAATTCTATCACAACCCTGTACTGTTGCATAAGTGTTAAACATTCCCCCTGTATTTGCACATGACCCCATCGATATAACCCATCGAGGCTCTGTCATCTGATCATACAAACGCTTAATAAACTCTGCATGTTTTTTCGTAAGCGTTCCCGCAACAATCATAACATCTGCTTGACGAGGTGAAGCACGAAAAATCGTTCCAAAGCGGTCAAAGTCAAAACGAGATGCACCCGATGCCATCATCTCAATACCACAACAGGCCAAACCATATGTAAGCGCCCAAAGTGAGTTTGAACGACCCCAGTTAACTATCTTATCTATAGATGTAAGTGCAACAGGAAGTCCACCATCTTGTGTATAATTTACTTTATGCTGTGCCATTGTAGCGCTCCTTTTTTCCATGCATATACAAAACCAATTGCCAATAGCAATATAAACATTATCATTTCAGCAAAACCAAACCAACCAAGAACTTTAAAATCTACTGCCCATGGGAACATAAAAACGATTTCAACATCAAACAGTAAAAAAAGCAATGCAAACAGATAAAACTGTGGTGAGACTCTGTTTGGTTGTTTTGTGATTTCAGGCCCACACTCATACACAGAAAGCTTGATTTTTTCACTATCTTTTCGTGCCAATGCACGACTCGCCAATCGAGCTATGACAGTTGTTGTTATAAATGCACCAAATGTTATAACAAAAAGTACAAATACCCCAAAATACGGATTTGCAGTACTAATATGCTCCATATAACCTACCTTTTATATTAAACGTTATATTTATATAGAATATAACTGTTTTTTATATTTGTCTTCTAAGTGATAAAGAACAGCATCTATTGCAAGCTTTTCTTCATTTATTACTAGAAATAACAGTTAATGCACTATAGCAAAATCTATATTAAAAAAAGTTTTGTAGGAAAATATCTCCTGCCAAATGTCACTTATCGCAACACTGACAAAGAAGTAAAGAGTTTAATTTACATAAAACTGAAAAATTTTATTTATTTAAAAAGCCCATAGACTTTTCACTCTCAAAACTAGCATCTTTTTCTCTCTTTATTTCATCAATAAAGTCTTGAAGTGTAAAAAGCGGGTTTTCTCTTACGGCAACCTTATATGCTGTATTTTTGACAATAAGACTAATTTGTCCTCCTGTTAGGGAGTACTCCGCAAGTTTTGCAACAGCAAAATTTTCTTCATAGGGTGCCTCTTTTGGCAACATTTTTTTCCAAAGTGTAACTCTTTGATCCCTATCAGGCTTTTTAAATTCAATTTTATAATTAAATCTTCGTGAAAATGCCTTATCTATATTTTCAAGCAGATTTGTCGTTGCTATAAGCATTCCACGAAAGTTTTCAATCTGCTCTAAAAAAATATTTTGCATTTGATTATGCATTTGATCAGAACCTGTAATATTCCCACTACTACGTGCACCTAAAAACTGATCTGCTTCATTGAGTAAGAGTATCGGCTCTGTTTTTGTTTTTTCACTCAACTCATAAAAGGTATCAAAAATTTTACGAACATTTTTTTCACTCTCTCCTACATACATAGAGAGAATTTTTGAACAATCAAAAGCCAAAACCTGACGCTTTAGCGACTTTGCCAAAGAGTATGCCGTCATTGTCTTTCCAGTTCCCGCATGTCCATAAAATATAATGCGTGCATCTATACCACTCTTTTTCTCTTTAATGCCCCATTTAACAAGACGTGACACCACCTCTTTATCTACCTGTTTCATCAAGTTCTCAAGTGTCTCTTTTGTTTTTGCATGCAGTACAACATCATCTAACGATGTTTCAGGTTCAACTAACTCAAAAATATCCTGCTCTTCTACTAGGGCATTGAGTTTTAAGCGTGTTACTTTTTTTGTCTTTTGCGGATGAATAATGCTTTGTAGTACATCATCAACTATATAAAAAGAGCGACTAATACCTCCAAAAGGATTGAGCATCTCTTCATAATCGATAATACCATTTTTGAGAAGATTTGACCCCTCCTCTAACAAAGAACGGTTTTTAATGCGTTCGTACTCATCAAGCGAGATTAAATCTATCAATGTATTCATCTCTCTAAGTGATGACTCGCTAGAGCCATACTCTTCACGCAGAAGTGCTATAAAAATAACCTGCTCATAGTTATTCATCTTCTTTTGTTTAAAAAACCTGTCAAGTACCAGATTTTCTGATGTCTCTTTTACTCTTTCCTCAATCCGTTTTTCTAAAAGCTTGAGTTTGCTTTGTAGTCTGTCAATGCCAAGTGAATGCTCATGCACATTTTGACGAATCACACTCATTTTTTGATACAACTCAATGCGAAAAAACTGATCTTGCAAATACTCCAAATGGTCAGAATAGGGTTTTACCTCAGGCAGATCCAAATCCAGTGTTCCATCTTGTAACAGTTTTAAAAATGCTGGTGTGAGACCCACTGCAGTATTTAAAAGTTCAAGGGGGGTCACATCAGCAATTTTTATAGGGGTAAAACTTTGTTGATGGAGCCATCCGAGTTCAAGCAGGCTTTTAATCTCTTTTAAATGTATAAGATGCTCATAATTTTCACTGCTATATAAATCTTGCAACAGATCAAGGATAAGCACATCATCTTGTCCTTTCATGTATCTGTGTGCTATATATTGCAAAATCTTCGCTTCATTAACACTACATTTTAAATGGTCAAATATTTCCGATTTTTCAATCGCTTTTTCGTTTAAAAAATTTACTAATGTTTTCAATTATTTTCCTATACAACGCTATCTATTTTCAAAAGAGTATAAAAGTTTGATCTCTTCTTGCCATAGTGTTTCATCTATAGTCTCAAGTATCAATGGAATATCATCCATGCGCGCATCATTCATAATGAATTTGAACGCATCAAGCCCAATTTCGCCTTGTCCTAAAGAGTGGTGTCTATCCACACGACTTCCCAAAGGAGGCTTTGAATCATTGATATGCATACCACTTAAATACTCAAAGCCTACAATCTCTCCAAATGCACTCCAAGTCCTCTCATACGCCTCTTTTGTTCGTATATCATACCCAGCTGTAAACATGTGACAGGTATCTATACAGACACCCACACGAGATTTGTCCTCTACTCTCTCAATGATATATGCCAAATGTTCAAACTTATAGCCAAGATTACTCCCCTGCCCTGCTGTATTTTCTATAACAGCTTTCACATTTTGTGTTGCATCTAGTGCAAGATTAATCGACTCTGCAATAACATCAAGGCATCGCTCCTCTATCTCTTGCAACAATGCTGTATCCTCTTTTTGTTTCTTTGTCAGCTTTACTAAGTGGCTCCCGGGGTGAAAATTGAGCTTATCAAGTCCTAGTGCATCACAACGCTCAAGCTCATCTATAAAAGCCATGCGTGATTTTTCAAGTTTTTCTGCTTCAGGATGTCCCAAATTAATCAGATAGCTATCATGTGGCAATATATGTTTTGGCAATACTCCACTTGCCGCTAAAGCCTCTTGAAACTTCTCTATTGTCTCCTCATCCAAAGGTTTTGCAACCCACTGTCTTTGATTTTTTGTAAAAAGAGCAAAAGCTTTTGCCCCTATCTCTTTTGCATGAAGAGGTGCATTATAGACTCCTCCACTCGCACTTACATGTGCTCCTACAAATTTTTTTGTCACTGTACATCCTTAATTTTAATGAGTATATGATTTTTACGATCTTTGAAAGAGATTTGATGCGAGGCAACACTATATTTTATATCTACATCTGCATTTTGTATATGCTGCACAAATCCATCATCTTTTTTTACACTGTTTTTTCCATCATAAATCTCTCGTCCCAAAATAATATTTTGCAATAGAGTCGAGGGATATTTTGCAAAAAGATACTCCGCATTAAAACTACTTTTACGCATACACCCCTCATCCACACAAATCAAATGATTAATATGAATCCTCCGATAAACATGCCCTGCCACAAACAGCTCTAGCTCTATAGCATCTTTTGTATGACGAATATATCCAATATCTGAAAATCGCAATTGAGCAGATTTAATAGTAATAATTTTGACATCTGTATGCTCATAGTTTTTTACACTACAGGCACCAAGCAGAAAAATCAATAGAAAAAAAAGATACTTCATTGCGTAATTTTATCGAATTTTTATTTAAAATGCGATAGAATGCAAATAATCAAGTAAAAAGGGGTAAGATAACCCATGACAAACATTATACTATGCGGTGGCAATGGCACAAGACTCTGGCCAATTAGCAGAACACTTATGCCAAAACAATTTGTAAAACTGTTCGACGACAAATCACTCTTTCAACTTACTGTACAAAGAAATAAACATACATGCAAACAGCAATTCATCGTCTCAAATGCGCAACAGTACTTTTTATCTCTTGATCAACTCGAAGAGCTCCAGATAAAAACAGACAAATTCCTCTTAGAGCCACTCGGTCGCGATACCGCTCCAGCAATAGCACTTGCATGCTTTGCCCTCAAAGAAGATGAGATCGTCTTAGTCTCACCATCAGATCATCTCATAAAAGATGAGAACGCCTACACAGAAGCACTACAGACTGCAAAAAAACTAGCCCAAGAGGAAAATCTCGTCACCTTTGGCATACAACCAACCTTTCCTGAAACTGGATTTGGCTACATCGAAGCAGATGGTTTTCATGTCAGGGCTTTTCACGAAAAACCAGACCTCAAAACCGCAAAATCCTATCTCGATGCAGGCAACTTCTACTGGAATAGTGGAATGTTTTGTTTCAAAGCAGGAGTATTTCTCAAAGAGCTACAAAAATATTCGCCCCAGATCTATGAAGCATCAAAAATAGCCTATGAAAATGCAAACACAAAAGCAGATATGATTCGTATCCAACATGAGCACATGGTGGCTATTCCAAAAGAGAGTATAGACTATGCTGTTATGGAGAAGAGCGACAGAGTCAAAGTAGTATCTGCTGACATAGGCTGGTCAGACCTTGGTAGCTTTGATGCACTCGCACAAGAGTTTGCAGTCGATCACAACGGAAACACTTGCAATGAAAATCTTATCGCTATCAATTCAACAAACAATTTTGTTTACCCCAGTGAGCGTCTCATCTCTCTTGTTAATATTGATGAGCTTATCGTAGTAGATACCCCCGATGCACTACTTATTAGCAAAAAAGGAGACTCCCAAAAAATAAAATCGATCGTCAAGGAGCTCCAAGGCAGAGAAAGCACACTACACAACATCCACCAAACAGCCCACCGCCCATGGGGAACATATACAATACTAGAAGAGAGCAAAGGCTATAAAATAAAACGCCTTGTTGTCAAACCAGGCAAACGTCTCTCTTTGCAAAAACATCTCCACCGAAGTGAACACTGGGTAGTCATCAGTGGCACCGCAACTGTCACCATCGGTAACACTACGCAAACTCTCAAAGCAAACGAATCCACCTATATAAAAATAGGAGAACTCCATAGACTTGAAAACAAAAGCAAAACAGATGTTGTCCTCATAGAGACACAAGTCGGTGACTATACAGGAGAAGATGATATCATAAGAGTTGAAGATGATTTTCAAAGATGTTAAGGCGCTTGCATGAAGCATAATATTTTACTCGCTTTTGATTTTGCAAAAAGAGATTTTAAAGAGCGCTACATAGGTACAGGTTTTGGAGAGTTGTGGTATTTTATATCGCCAGTTGTGACTATATTTATCTACACTGTCATCTTTTCAGATTTTATGAAAATGAAACTAAACATCATAGACAACAGCTACTCCTACAGTATCTATCTTGTTCCAGGTCTGCTCGCATGGACATCTTTTAGCACCATACTTTTACGTCTTAATACCTCTTTTTTCGAAAAAGCACACTTGATCAAAAAAATCAATGTTCCCATGTACTCATTTCAAATAGCCATCGTCCTTACAGAGTTTTTTACCTTCTTGCTTGCCATGCTTTTAGGACTTGGGTTTTTGTTGCTTATAGAGCAACCAATAACATGGAACTTCTTATGGCTTCTGCCTATTATGCTCATACAAACGCTCTTTGCTTTTGGTCTAGGTGTCATCCTCTCTCTTTTTACTCCATTTTTTAAAGATCTAAAAGAGGTTGTTCCTATCATAGTACAACTATGGTTTTGGCTAACACCTATCATATACATAAAAACAATGCTAGCAGATAAGTATCCACTGCTCCTTACCTACAATCCTTTCTACTACTTTGTAGATATATACCAAAACATCTTTCTCTATGCAAAGCCACCATCACTCCACTCTTTAGTGATTATTTCATTAGAGGCACTCCTCTCGATTATTATTGCAGGATACCTCTACAAAAAGATGATACCAACCATCAAGGATATTATCTAAATGAAAAAACTCCTCGAAGTAAAAAATGTCACCAAAATCTACAAAATGTATCACAGCAACATAGACAGACTCAAAGAGATTTTTCTAAAAAAAACCTACCATAGAGAGTTTGTAGCAAACAAAGAGATATCATTTGACCTTTTTGAGCGAGAGACACTTGGCATCATCGGCGTCAATGGTGCTGGAAAATCAACCATCCTAAAGATTATCGCAGGTGTCATAGCCCCAACAAGCGGTGAAGTGATTCGCCACGGAAGAGTCACAGCACTGCTTGAGCTCGGCACAGGATTCAACGAAGAGATGACAGGTCGCCAAAACATCCTCCTCAACGCAACACTTCTTGGTATGACACACAAAGAGTGCCACGAAAAAGAAGACGCCATCATAGAGTTTAGTGAGCTTGGAGCATACATAGATGAGCCTATAAAGACCTACTCATCAGGCATGAAGATGCGTCTTGCTTTCTCGATCGCACTCTTCTCAGAGCCACAAATTCTCATCGTCGATGAGGCACTAAGCGTTGGCGATGCTCACTTTGGAGCAAAATGCACACAAGCACTCAAAGAGCGTAAAGAAAAAAACATGGCTATCATCTATGTATCACATGACCTCAACTCACTCAAACTGCTTTGTGATAGAGTTATCCTACTCAACCAAGGCATGGTAGCAAAAGAGGGAGAGCCCGAAGATGTTATCAACAGCTACAACTTTCTCATAGCAAAACAAAACGACAAAGAAGAGAAGATCACCATCAAAAACAACCAAAGCTCTTTTGGAACATTTGATGCTACAATTACAAAAGTAACACTCACAGCACAACAAACACAAACCACTACTCTACACTCAGGCGAAGATGTTACTATTACAGTACATATAGCGGCAAAAAAGACTCAAGAGAACATGACCGTAGGCATCCTCATAAAAGACAAATTTGGACAAGATATCTTTGGAACAAATACCTTTTATCACAAAATCTCTTGCACCTTTGACGCAAACAAACACTACCTCTGCAACTTCACAATGCCACTCAACATAGGCACTGGAAAATACACCATCACAGCAGCTATTCACCCAAATGAGACACACCACCAGCACTGCGCCCACTGGCTTGATTATGCTCTCGATTTTGAAATTGTCGCACCGCAAAAAGAGTACTTCATCGGACTATGCCGACTCGAACCAAAAATCACACTCCAATCTACATAAGGAAACAAAGTGTTAAAAAAACAAAAAAAAGACCACTCCCTAGCAGATAAACTAACACGTCTCCCAAAAATAGGCTACCTCTTTGAGATGCTCTTTGCCATTGCCACACTCCCAAAGATACGCAAACGCCTAAACGCACTCGAAGAGCACCTCCTCTTTGAGACAACACAAAAACAAAAAGAGATGCTTGATGCTTTCTACCTCAATTTTGAAAACAGATTTCGCGGAACCAAAGAGAGAATCAAACAGCGCCAAAGCTACTACCTACCAATTGTCGAAAAAGTAGTCCAAGACAGATCTGAAACACTCCTTGACATAGGCTGTGGCAGAGGCGAATGGCTAGAGCTACTCCAAGAGCATGGCTACAGAGCAAAAGGTATAGACATCAACGAAACAATGGCAAAAAAAGCACAAGAAAACGGGCTTGATGTCACAGCCACAGACGCCATAAACTACCTGCAATCTCTAAAAGATGAAACCATCAGCATCATAACCGGTTTTCATATAGTAGAGCACCTCCCCCTTACACTACTCCTAACACTCTTTTACGAATCACTACGAGTGCTCAAACCCGGTGGTGCTATCATATTTGAGACACCAGACCCAGAAAACCTCCTTGTAGGCTCTTGTAGCTTCTACACTGACCCAACACACATCAAGCCGATCCCATCTGTCACCTTAGAGTTTTTAGCAACAAATAGCGGATTTACCCAAGTAGAGATCCACAGGCTTCACAAACTCAAAGAACCGCT
>DQUE01000209.1 GCA_015662405.1 Sulfurimonas autotrophica
CATTTGCTTCAAGTTTTTGTGAAAGCTCAGAGAGATGAAGTTCATTTTTTGCTTTTTTTACTTCTTCTTCTTTAATTTCGTTACTCAAATTTTCAATATCTGACGCAATACTCTTTGTTTTTGCAAGAGCTGCTTCATAATTTGCATTTGCTTCTTCAATTTGTGGTTCAAATGCGTCTATCTCTTTATCTATAATTGAAAGGTCGACTAATTGCTTTAAGTGCTTGTTCATTGGGATCCTTTAGGGGTTTTACTTTGTACCATTACTCTTATAAATAAACTTATATATATGTAAATGGATTTTCTGATGATGCAATTATAACTTCTAAACCTAAAATTTTCAAATGCTTTTGCATAATTTGTGCAAAAAAGTACTCACTTTCATAATGTCCAATGTCAATTAAAGATAATTGAATACTTTTTGCTTCCATAGCATCATGGTATTTTACATCGCCTGTCAAAAAACAATCAGCTTGCAGACTTCGCATCAATGAACATCCCGAACCAGTTGTCAAGGCAACTTTTTTCACCCTTTGCGTACACTTGACAGTTCTTGCACATTTTAGTCCAAAAGCTTTGGAGACCTTTTGAGCAAAAACATCAAAATCTTCATCTACTTCCAAATACGCAACAAAACCCTCTTTTTTGCAAATTTTATATCCTAATATCTCTGTTGCAACATATTCATTTAAATGTGTTTGATCAAAATTTGTATGCATCGCAATATTTGATATATTTTTTTTAATCATTTTTTGAATAAGGTTTGCCGGATATTTTGAAAACTCAAGCTGTTTTAGTCCACCAAAAATAAGGGGATGATGTGTTATCAGTAGTGTATTTTCATCTAAAGAGTCAATCAACCCCTCATCCACATCGATACTGAGTGCAATCTTTACAATATCATCTCTAAAATCACCTATCAAAAGACCAGAGTTATCCCATGACTCTTGAATCTCAAAGGGAGAAAGCTCATTTAAATATTCATATATCTCTAGTATTTTCATAGTGCCTCTTTGTCTGCTAATTTTTCTAACTCCTCTTTTGCCTCTTGAAAATCCGGATTACGTTCTATCGCTTTTTTATACATCTCCTTTGCCTCATCAAACTGTTTCATATCAACAAGCAGGTTTCCGTAATTATAGTAAGTAATAGGATTCTTATCATCAATCTCCAACAATTTATTAAGATGATTTCTTGCACTCGCAAACGCACCCATTTTTCTATAGAGTGATGCCATAGCCTGATGAATATAGGTGTTATTTGGATCTAATGCAAGTGCCTCTTTATAGTACTCCATCGCTTCTTCATCTCTATTTTGTTGTGCAAGTGTATAACCCATTTTAAAGAGTGTTTCTGGATTTTTTGGCTCTTTTATATTTGCCTCACTATATATAGCAAGTGCTTTTTGTAAATCACCTTTTTGCATCGCTTCATCTGCTTTTTCCACTAAAGAAGAAGCATCAAAAGGGGAAAAAGCTTCGGCACTTCGTTTCTCTTCTGAATCCATATAGTCTCTATCTTCTGGATCTTTAAGCGTTTGAATGTGTTCATAAATTTTGTATGCAAAAAAAGCAGATGCTCCAAGCATCAACAACTGAAAAAGTGTCATATCTATTTCCTCTGTTTGTCTAAAATTAAGTTATCATTAAGTAATGTTATAAGTTGTAACGGATCAACTTGTACTCCGTTAATTCTAACGGAAAAATGCAAATGAGGCCCTGTAACTCTACCACTTTTGCCAGATAATCCTAAAAGATCACCTTTTTTGACAAATTGATTCACTTTCACATGAAATTTACTCATATGAAAATAGCAAGTATAGATGCCTTGACCATGATCTATAACAACTGTTTTACCTGAGTAAAATCTTTTTTTTACCAAAACAACTTTTCCATCATTTGCAGCAACAATAGGTGTACCAATTTTTGCTCGAAAGTCTATGCCACCGTGATAACCTTTGAGACTACCATTATAAACTCTAGCAGTACCAAAAGCACTCGTTATCTTACTTTGCATAGGGAGCATAAATTTTGAATCTATATAACTTTTGTCTGTAACTCTATTATAAATTTGCATAGCCTCTTTATACTCTTTTGCTACTCTTTTTTTCACTTGAGGCAATTGCGGATTTACTTTAGACGCACTTACATGCAAAGTCTCTTTTTTATATTTTGCATCTTTGATTTTGAGTATAATTTCTTGAAACTTTTTTTTGCCTTTTTGAAAATAGACAATCTTTAATATTTTTTTTCCTTGTCTTTCATAATAGGAGACAGGGATCAAGGCATAATACTCATCTGCATGCAGTGGATTTGGAAAAATTTTTATTTTTTTCTTTTCAAAGAGTATCTCTTTGTATACAACTCCTTCTTCTTTTGCAAACTTTACAAGTGCTGTCTTTGCATTTCCTACCTCATCATTTACCACACTTACATGTAAAGCAAAAAGAGAAGAAACAGACAAAAAAAGCAAAAAGATACCTTGCATCAATACTCCTTCATGGCTCTTTGGATATCTCTTTTTTGATCTTTCTCTTTCAAATCATTTCTTTTATCATGCAGTAGTTTTCCTTTTGCAATGGCGATTTGGAGTTTTGCTATATTTTTATTGTTGAAATAGAGTTGCAAAGGCACTATTGTATATCCATTACGGGCTACTGCCTTTTGCATCTTTTGTAACTCTTTTTTATGCAATAATAGTTTTCGTGGAGCTCTCTCTTCATGTCCATAATAATGATGTGTTGTCTCAAGTCTACCAATATGTGCATTAAATAAAAACGCTTCTCCATTGACAAAACGAATAAAGCTGTCTTTTAAATTCACACGATGCGCGCGAATACCCTTTACTTCACTCCCAGTTAAAACCAAACCAGCCTCAAATTTCTCTTCTATAAAATAGTCATGGTATGCTTTTTTATTTTTTGCTATTGTTTCACCCATATTTACTTCTCTTCTTTTATTTTAAAAAAACTACTTCCACTCCCGCTGAAGTAGTACCCCTCTTTGTAATGTTGTGCCAAATCAGCATACTCCTGTAGCGCAGGGGCAAAGAGATCATTTGCTTCTTTAGCATCTAATTCACTCAAAACTTCTAAGGAACTCTTCTGTTTTAATGACTTAGCTTCAAATCCATCTATTGGATTATAAAAATTTTCTCTATATGCTTTATAGACTTGCGGTGTACTTATTTGTATCGCAGGTGTATAAATATCAAAAGCCATCGGTTCTTCTTCAAAAATCTCTACTACTTCACCTATTCCACTCACATTAGCACTTTCATATCCGTAAATAAAAAATGCTACATCTGCTCCTACATGAAGACCTATTTTAGCAAGTTCATTCAGACTTAAACCTAAATGTAACACTTCATTGCACATTTTCAAATATGTTGCCGCATCACTGCTTCCTCCACCAAGTCCAGCAAATGCAGGAATTTTTTTCTCTACAACTATGGCATAATTTCTCATAAGATTTTCCAAAGCCTCACTTGCAGTAGCCTCTTTGAGTGCAACATAGGCTTTATAAATAGTGTTTTCATGCATCATGCAATCAAAATCACCGATGATTTTAAATTCATTCTCTTTTGCTGCTACACGCTCTTTTGGTACAAAAAAGAGCTCATCATAGAGATCAGTTATTTTTACAAATCGTGAAACTATTTCATGATACTTGTTTCTGCGTCCTGTTATTTTTAAAAAAATATTCACTTTGGCATGGGCTTTATACTTTTTCATCACTCTATTATTTTCCGAGTATTTTGTTTAAAGAGGCAATGTCATTTGCATTCACTTCCTCTAAAGAGGCAGCTTTATTACTCTCTTTTACTGCTTCTATAAGCTCATTTCTTATAATAGAAACCTCTTTGGGGGCATCTATACCAAGCTTTACAACACCATTTTCTATAGAAATAATTTTCACAACAATATCTTCACCAATAACAATTGATTCATCTGTTTTTCTTGCAAGTACTAACATTCTATCCTGCCTAATTCATATTTTACTTGAGCATTTTGTATTGTAATGACAGAGATTGCATCACCATTATCTAGCCAATAACTTCCATCTTCTTGCACTTTGAAATCTTTCAAAGCAAGAACTCTTCCATACTTGACATTCTCTGCATCACCCAAATAGTAATTTTGTGGTATGTTTAAAAACTTTTTGATATCTAAAGCTTTCTCATTCTCATAAAAAAACTCTCCCTCATTAAGTCTCTCAAGCATACTTAAACTTCCATTTTCTATACCTAGCCTCTGAGCGATTATACGCCCCAAAGAGCGAATATACGTCCCTTCACTTACTGTAGCTTCAAATGTAACAAAGGGGTGTGCGTAGTGTAACAATTTTATATCATAAATTGTTGCTTTAACTTTTTTGAGTGTAACCTTTTTACCTGCACGCGCTAAATCATAGGCACGCTGACCGTTAATATGCTTTGCACTAAAAATCGGCGGTTCATAGACTAACTCTCCCTTTAAAGAGGAGAGTACCTCTTCTATCTCTTTTACATGTAGCGATTTTGGTAATATCACTTCATCTATCATCTCTATGTCAAGCGTATCACTTTTTGCACCCAACCATAGTGTCGCCTTGTAGCGTTTGGGCGTTTTTCGTAAAAATCGAAAAAGTTTTGTATAAGTACCAAAACCAACAAGCAAAGCGCCTTTGGCAAAAGGGTCAAGTGTTCCTGCAAAACCAGCTTTTTTATTGTTATACTTCTTCTTTAACATAGAAAGAAATTTGTTTGAACCAATACCTGAGGGTTTATATGCAACAAATAAACGATTCATAACTTCTCTACAAATGATGCAAGAATATCGCGCTTTGTTCCTGCAAAATTGATTTGTAACTTAAACTCTCGCCCTGATTTACTTACACCAGTAATACGCCCTGTTCCAAAAAGTTTATGGCGTACCAAATCCCCTTTTTTAAAAGCTGTATTTTTTTCACACTTCAAAGAACCCTTGCAGAGCCCCGCTTCGTTTAAAAAACGACTCTTTTGTAAATCACTTCTACGCCCTTTATAAAACCTGCTTTGTGCATGACAAAGTGTCAGAGTCTCTTTTGCACGTGTAAAGGCAACATACCCCAAACGCCTCTCCTCTTCTAAATCGCTTCCATCACCAACAAGCGGTAAAAAGCCCTCTTCCATTCCTATAACAAAAACATGTTCAAACTCCAAACCTTTTGAAGCATGAATACTCATCATATAGATGCTCTCCCCTTCAATCTGATCCTGTTCGCTTTGTAATGTTAGTTCATTTAAAAACTCATCTAAAGAACTCTCAGGAGATTTTTTCACAAAATCTCGAAAAAGTCCATAAAATTCATCCATATTTAGAATACGCTCATCTTCATCCTGTGTGCCTTTATAAATCTCTTTAAGGTGAAAAGTATCCTCTAAAACATCTATAAACTCGTAAGTTGATTCTTTTGAGAGTTTTTTAACTCTTTTAATATTTTCAATAAACTCTTTAAGTGTTGCAGCATTTTTCTTTCGTACAAGTGCTGCAAGCTCTTCTGTTGTAGTATTTTCTATATACTCAAAAAGAGAGCTCCCTTTTGCATGCGCTGCTAATTCAATTTTATCAAGACTTGCTTTACCAAAACCTCGCTTTGGCTTATTAACAACGCGCTTAAAAGAGAAATCATCATGATTATTGGTAATTAAACGTATATATGATATCAAATCTTTAATTTCTGCACGCTCGTAAAATCGTAATCCACCTACAAGTTTGTAATTAATTCCAAAACGATTGAGTCCCTCTTCTATTGAACGTGAAAGCACATTAACACGGTACAAAATTGCAATCTCTTTTGCTCTTACACCACTCTCAAGCAATTTTTCTATTTTCGTAGCTACGTTTCTCGATTCTTCGTTTTCATCGTTTGAGTTAAGTATTGTGACATCATCACCATCTCCTCGTGTTGCTATTAACTTCTTTCCTAAACGTGATCTGTTGTGTTCAATAAGTGCATTTGCAACTTTTAAAATTGGTGCGCGTGAACGATAATTTTTTTCAAGTTTAAATATACTCGCACCACAAAAATCCTGATCAAACTCCATAATATTTCGAATATGAGCCCCTCTCCAACCATATATACTTTGATCATCATCACCTACAACGCAGAGATTATTATGCGAGGTACACAACTTTTGTAACAGTTTGAACTGTAATTCATTCGTATCTTGATACTCATCAATCATAATATACTGATATTTTTGCGATGTAGCCTTAGCCAACTCAGGATTCTCATCTAAAAGTTTATAAGTAAGTGCAATAAGATCATCAAAATCGACTAAGTTATTCTCTAGTAAATATTTCTCATACTCTGCATAAATCTCAGCAATCTGTTTGTATGTAAAGAGTTCTGCCTGCTTATACGCATCATCAGGAGAGATCAAAGAGTTTTTATATCTAGAAATTTCACTTGCTATTAAAGGAGTTGGTAGTTCAGAGTTTATTTTTTTTATAATTCTTTTTTTATCGTCCGTATCTATAACAACAAAATTATTTGCTCTATTTAAAAGATGTATGTGAAACTTTAAAAAAAGGAGCCCAAACTTATGAAAGGTGCAAAGAAGTGGTGGATAGGCAACATTTTCTATCATAGAAAGAGCACGCTCTTTCATCTCTTTTGCAGCTTTATTTGTAAATGTCAAAGTAAGCGTATTTGATGCAGGAATTCCAACAACCTCAATAAGGTATGCTAGACGTGAAACTATTGTCGTTGTCTTCCCACTTCCTGCACCTGCAAGAATCAGTACAGGCCCTTCTGTTTGTCTCACTGCTGCTGATTGCGATTCGTTCAATTTATTAAATATCTTTTGCATATATGTTCACTAGTATTAAATGTATAATTATTATAGCTAAAATGTTATAAACTATTGCAATAATTATAATTATGAGTTATAATTTTACTATTATTTATACTTATAGGAATTATTGTGCTAAAAGATTTTGCCAAATTACATACATTTTTAATGGTTATCAAAGAGAAAAGTTTCTCCAAAGCATCATCAAAATTAGGAATTTCTCAACCTGCTGTTACACAACAGATCAAATTTATCGAGGATTATCTTGACACAAAGATAGTAGAGAGGAAAAAGAATGGCATTGTTCTTACTAAAGAGGGTGAAGATCTTTACAGAATTGCACTACGACTTGAAAAAGCTATAAATAACAGTGAAAAAGAGCTCTTAAAAATTATAAATAAAGAGTTCACTTTTGTAATGGGGTCTTCCTTTGCAATTGGTAACTATATTTTACCAAACTATCTCAGTGAGATAAAAAAACGTATCAATAATGAAGTTTTTATGAATGTTGACCTTTCTGCAAACATTATCGATGAGCTAGAAGCTAAAAAACTAGATGTTGCGTTAATAGAGTCACCCATATTTAGAGATGGTATCATTTACAGAGAGTGGGTAGAGGACGAATTGGTAGTTTTTTCAAACCAACCAATAAAAAAACATTTAAACACAGATGATTTACTCGCATTTGACTGGATTTGTCGAAATGAAGAGTCTCACACACGAAAATTGACATCAGAAGTTTTTGAAGAGATGGGAGTACAGTGTAGTAACTTTAATGTTATAGGTGTACTTGCAAGCCCTACATCCATCAAAGAATCCATTTTACATGCAGATAAAAATGCACAAAGACCCCTTGTCTCAATTATGTCTCGTCATGTTATAAAATCAGAGATAGAAGAGGGGAGACTCTATGAAGCAAGACTCAAAAATCATAAAATTACAAGAAATTTTTATATTGCCTATCTCAAAGAGAGAAAACATGATGCTTTTGTGGATAATGTAGTAAACTACCTACTCTCTTTACATAAAGTATAGAGAGTTACTCTTTTCTAAATTTAGCGTTTTCAGGATTTGAAAGAAAAGACGCCATAGAGTTTTTGACTCCTTTTTCATCAATTTCTGTCCCTTGTGCTGCAGGCTCTTTATATGCAGAGATATTGATTAAAACAGGTGTCTCATCTATAATAATCTGCAATATACTCAGTAGTGGCACACTCACTACACTTCCAAAATTATCACTTCCAAAGCCTGCTTCAAATAGTAAAAAATCATCTTCTATTCTGGCAGTTTCAAACGTATAACCTGCTAAAAAGAATAGTGTAACTGGACGAAACTCAGCATCAATGCTCTCTGGTAGTTCCGGTGCAAAACTTACATCTTCAATTTTACATAAAATTCCAAAATTTTGCTCTTTGTGAAACAAGAAAGCTATCAACTCTTGAATATTTTTTTTCATCAGCTGTGCAAATGCTTTATCATATATTATATTTTCTAACAAACTATTTCCTTTATATTTTCATTTTGTATTATATCAAAATCTATCATTGCATTCATCAGTGCCATTTGCTTAAACTTTTTCAAATCTTCTACTGCTATATCATCTTCAAAGATTTTCTTCTCATCTAATAATCTTGCTCTTGTTGTACCATACAAAAGTGGCTCTCTTGGTGTGAGCCACTCATTTTTATATTGTAATGCTATATTGGCAATAGATGTATCTGTTATGAGTCTATTTTTTACTATCAAAATATCATCACAAAAAGATTTTTTCTCCAAAAGCCTCTCTAAGGGACTTCTGTCATAATATTTTCGTGAATACTCTATAGTGTCATCAAAAACAAGTTTTAATTTTTGAACAATTCTCTTTTCATATGGATGATAGCTCACTCTGTAATTCCTAGCATTATAGACAACTCTGCATCGAAAGAGTCCTGATGTAGGGGGTTTCAGTATCTCTGCAAGTAGAATTTTTTTATTTCCCAGCGTTTCATTAAGGCGTTGTTGATGGTAATTTAAATGAAAAAGCTCTCCATCAACAGCTTTAATAGTTTCTAAATATTGGATATTATTCACTAAAAAGTTCTGTACTTAAGTAGCGCTCTCCTGTGTCACATAAAATAGTAACAATAGTTTTGCCTTGAAATTCATCACGTGAAGACACCTCCATTGCAGCAAACACATTAGCACCTGCAGATATACCAACCAATAAACCCTCTTTTTTAGCTAGCATTCTAGCCGTTGCGATAGCATCTTCATTACTCACTTGTATCACTTCATTATAGCACGATGTATCTAAAATTGCAGGCACAAATCCTGCCCCTATTCCTTGAATTTTATGTGGTGCTGGATTTCCACCCGAAAGAATTGCCGATGCTTCAGGTTCTACTGCAAAAATAGCTATATGTGCAATATTCTCTTGCAATACTTTTGATGTTCCAGTGAGTGTTCCACCAGTGCCAACTGCTGCAACAAAAGCATCTATTTCTGCATCTGTATCTTGTAAAATCTCCTGCGCTGTTGTGATTGCATGAATCTCAGGATTTGCAGGATTCTCAAACTGTTGTAAAATAATCGAATCAGATATGCTTTCTTGAATCTCTATAGCTTTTGCAATCGCTCCATTCATCCCTTTTGCAGCAGGAGTTAATACCAATTCAGCCCCAAGTGCTTTGAGTAAATTACGTCTCTCTAGACTCATAGACTCAGGCATAGTCAATATAAGCCTCAAATTTTGTGCCGCACAGTTTGCAGCTAAAGCAATCCCTGTATTACCACTTGTAGGTTCTATAATTGTAGTATTTTCTGTAATTCTTCCAGACTCTATACCTCGACGAATCATATTAAACCCTATTCTATCTTTAACAGAACTTGTCGGATTCATAAACTCACATTTTCCAAGTATCGTTGCACCTGTACGCTTTGATGGCTCATTTAATCTCACCAAAGGTGTATTTCCTACTAACTCTGTTATATTTTTTGCAATTTTCATTATTTTTCCTCTTTGCAAAATTTTACACTAAAAAGTTCATTTACACAAATTTCTATCATTTTATATACTTCTAAAAAA
>DQUE01000017.1 GCA_015662405.1 Sulfurimonas autotrophica
AGTATCGCCAAGTAAAGTTCGCCTTGAATCTAAACCCTTTAAATGCTGTTATCTATGAAGTTATTTATGGTCTCTTACTTATGATGCTAGGCTAAAAAAAGAGAGTCGCTTAGAGGAGCAAAGACATAGAAGTATGGTACATGTAAATCCGAAATATATACTAAAAAACCACATTTTACAAGAAGCCATAGACAAAGCAAATAGGCATGATTTTTCTATGGTAAAGCATCTATTAAAAGTAGCACTTGCACCTTTTGATGAACACCCTGAACTAGAGTATCTAGCAAAACCAACACCATCAGAGTATAAAAATATAAAATTAAGTTGCTCATCATAAAAAATTTATAATATCAACTGCAAAGAAGATTACGCCTAGAAAGAGTATCGAAGAGAGAAAAACGAGCGCTGTAACGATTTTAGGTTCACAATCATACAGCGAAGCCAGATTTACATTTGCAACGGCAAGTGGCATAAGTAACTCTATAAAAAGGATACCTTTTATCATAGGATCAAGCTCAATGAAGAGAAGTAGAGAAAATGCAACCAAAGGTAACAGTACAAACTTCAATGCCATAACCCAAGAGATAAGTCTCTTGTTTATCTCTTTGATCTTCGTTCCATAAAGATAGATACCAAATAAAAAAAGCTGCATAGTCATAGAAGCATAGGCACCCATCATAAGCATATTGAGAACAGTTTTAGATGGCTTGTAGCCATAGAGGCTTAAAAAAATAGCAAGCATTGCAGCCCAAAGTATAGGAAGTTTTACAATATTTTTGAGTGAAGTTTTTACATCGAAATTTCCACGTGAATAGAAATAGACTCCTATGGTATAGACAACAAAAACATTCATAAGATTAATGATAGTTGTGTAGGGGATAGATTCTTCACCAAAAATAGCAATATTAAGTGGTATGCCGAGATTACCTGTATTTCCTATAACTGCTGCAACCATGGCAATGGAGTACTCTTTTTTTCTAGGAAAAAGTTTTGAAGCAAAAAGTGCACTGATAATAAGTACAACAATGACAATCATAAGGTAAATAGCCGGAGCGTAAAAAAGAGTAGTATCAATGGGATGGAGTAGCAGTCCCCAAAAGGTTAGAAAAACTTGTAAAAAATATACATTAATTAATGTAATGGTTTTATCATCTATCTGCTCTTTAAAGGTGCGTTTGGCAAGATAGCCCATAACAATAAAGACATAAATAGTGATAATGGAAAAAATAATAGAGTTCATAAGAGAATTTTACTATAATTACACTATGCAAACAATAGAATCAATAGAAAAAACAATAAAAGAGAATGTAGCGGTAATGGTCTATTTTTCAGCACCTACATGCAGTGTCTGTCATGCTTTAAAGCCAAAACTATTCGCAGCGATTGAAGAGAATTTTGAAAACTTTATAGTTATAAGTGTAGATGTTTCACACAATCAAGAGATTGCAGCGCACTTTAGCGTCTTTGCTATTCCTACTGTGCTTATATTTTTAGATGGCAAAGAGTTTCTTCGTAAATCTCGTCATATGAGTGTTGATGAGGTTATTCGTGCAATTAAACGTCCTTATGAAATTATGAACGCATAAATGCTATAAGTGAGGCAGTCACTGCGACATTAAGAGATTCAACGCCTCTGTTCATAGGAATAGCAAGAGAGTCATTGCAAAGTTGTGCAACTTCAGGAGTGACACCTTCACTCTCGTTTCCTAAAACAAATATAGACTTTTGATCCTCTTGGATATCAAAAATTGTACTGTTTGCATGTGAAGAGAGTGCATATATTTTTGCCCCATGATACTGTTTGAGTGCTTCTTGTAGAGTATCGCAGAAATAGATTGGTATCTTAAAAAGAGTACCGGCACTTGCTTTGACAACAAGTGGAGAAATTTTTGCCGAGTTTTTCTTTGGTAATATTATGCCATCAACATTCCCAGCAGCACAAGAGCGTATAATCATGCCAAGATTTTGAGGGTTTTGTATGCCATCAAGTGCTATGAGCCTGTATTTTTGCAGTTCTTGTATCTTGTTTGCATGTAGATATGTTTGAGCAATAATATCGATGGCGACACCTTGATCTTGTTTTGCATTTTTACTAATGCGAGAGAGGGCTGACTTAGTGTGTTTGGCTATTGTAATCCCACGCTCTTTTGCAAGGAGGAGAATTTTTTTGATGGTTCCATCAGGTCTGTTGGAATCAGCAAGATGTAGTTTATGAATCTCTATAGATTTGTCTTGGAGTATCTCTACAACAACATTTCTCCCATATAAGGTAATAATCTTTTCAAAAAAAGCTTTTTTCTCTTTATACTCTTGTGAATCTTTCATAGTATGCCTCTCCTATTCTATTATATTATAAATAATCTCTTTTTTTAATTTTTGTTCTCTTATCTCATGAAGCTGTAAATTTTCAATTTCTAGTTTCAAAAAATCCTCTATAGTTGTCACGCCGGCTTTTGCAATTTCACGTAAAACAACTCCTCTATATGCTTTGGCCCAGTGTGAAACTGTTTTTGCATTTTTTAAAAACTTCAAGGTGGTATAAGGTTTTGAAAGTTTATAGAATTTGTCATAATACCCTGCACGTAAATCTAAAACATCACTTTTTGCAAGATACAAATCAAGTTGATAGGAAAATCGCTCTTTATAGAATTTATCTGGAGCAATATTGCCGATACTGTTGCCTTGTTTGACTTTGTAGTTTGCTATTGTGTCACCACCAAGAATAGGACCGTAAAGATTTGAAAAAATAAGTGTGTTATTTTTGAGATACTCTTGAGCATTTTTATGAAGCTCACCATATTTTAGATAGTCATAGGCAACACCCTGATAGCGTTCTATTGCGCACATTAAAGGTGAATTGTATATATCATTGATATAGGGTTTGCATTCACTAAACTTTTTAAAACCAAATAGCTGTTTTACTTTTTCTTCATCACCACTTAATACAATACTGTTGTAAGTATTTAAAATCTCTTCTCTAGCATTAAGTGCACCAAAAAGCTCTTTTGGTACTTCCTTGCCACCACTCTTTTTTCCTTCTGATGGGGAAAATAGTATTTTTAACATTCTTTTTTATACCTTTTATAAAACTATTTATGCAATTATACCCACATTAAGAGCGAAGGTTTTTAGCAGAAATAGAGCCCAATAACAGGAAAAAATGAAAAATTTATAACTTTTTAGTAAAAACCCTTGACATTAAATCTGTTTTGCACTATAATTCTGGCTCAAATTCGATGCCGACATAGCTCAGTTGGCTAGAGCAGCTGATTTGTAATCAGCAGGCCCGGGGTTCAAATCCTCGTGTCGGCACCATTGAAATTTGAAATATTAGAAACAGTGTTAGACCAGAGAAGATATAATTTATTTATATAATTTTGTGGTGAGGTAGTCAAGTGGCCAACGACGGCGGACTGTAAATCCGCTCCCTACGGGTTCATAGGTTCGACTCCTATCCTCACCACCACTAATAAGATGCGGGTGTAACTCAGTGGCTAGAGTTCCTGCCTTCCAAGCAGGGTGTCGCGAGTTCGAATCTCGTCTCCCGCTCCATTGACCTATTCACTTTCTGGAAGCTGAAG
>DQUE01000048.1 GCA_015662405.1 Sulfurimonas autotrophica
CCATCATGGTGAGCAATAGGAATATTTACAATATCGCCAGTCTTGAATTTTTTTAAAAAAACATTATCACTGTTTTCGATTTTTAGATGATGATGTTTTGAAATAAAGTGCAGTCCTTCATTTCGTTTAAGCGCACCAGGAAGAAGTCTTGCTTCTGTTAAAACTTGAAATCCATTACATATACCTAAAACTTTTCCACCTTTGTCTGCATACTCTTTAAGAGCTGTCATTACAGGGGAGAATTTTGCAATAGCACCACTTCTAAGGTAATCTCCATAAGAGAATCCTCCAGCTACCACCAACAGATCTGTATCAGATGGAATTGTAGTAGATTTATGCCAAACTATTTCTGTTTGAGCGCCTAATTTTTCAAAAGCATACTGTGTGTCATATTCACAATTTGTTCCGGGGAATTGTAAAATAGAAACTTTCATCAGATAAGCTCTATAGTATAATCTTCAATTACTGTGTTTGCTAAAAGCTCTTCACACATTTTTGTCACATCACTCATCGCTTTTTCTTTGTCTGTCTCATCAAGTTGTAGTACAATTTGCTTTCCGATGCGAACATCATTAACATTGCTAAAGTGTAGAGAATTTAATGCATGATGTACAGCTTTTCCTTGAGAATCTAATACACCTGTTTTTAAAAATACATTTACTATTGCTTTCATTTCTTATTTTCCTAATATTCTGTTTAATACTTGCTCATACGCTACTCTAACTCCACCAAGTCCTTGACGGAATCTATCTTTGTCCATTTTTTCACCACTTTTGATATCCCAAAAACGACAATTGTCAGGGGAAATCTCATCTACAAGAATAATGTTGCCATCTTTATCTTTTCCAAATTCAAGTTTAAAGTCAACAAGATTTAAACCTTTTTCAGCAAAATAGGGTTTGAGTATATCATTTACTTGTCTTGCCATACGGCGTAGTTTATCAAGTTCATCTTGAAAATCAACTAATCCTAAAATAAGTGCATGCTGGTCATTGATTTTTGGATCACCAAGCTCATCATTTTTGTAGTCAAACTCGACAAGTGTAAATGGAAGGGGAGTGCCATCTTTAATGCCAAGATTACGAGTAAGGCTTCCTGTTGCAATATTTCGAACGATAACTTCTATTAAAATAACATCAACTTTTTTATGAAGCATATGGTTTTCATCAAGCATTGCAACAAAATGAGTTGGGATCCCTTTTTCTTCTAAGAGTTGAAATAACTTTGTAGAAATTTGATTATTAAGGGCACCTTTGCCAACTTCACTTGATTTCTTTTCACCGTTAAATGCTGTTAAATCATCTTTAAATTCAGAGATTACTAAATTTTCATCTTCTGTTGCATAGAGCTTTTTTGCTTTACCTTCGTAAAGAAGTTCTTTTTTTTCCACGTTTTTCTTATCCTTTCATTATTGTAAGCGCTTTCATAATATCAACTGCTTCTTTGAGTTGAATGTCTTTGTTGAGCATTTCTGGCGTTATTATATCTTTTTTCTCTTTTTCCTCTTCTTTAGTCTCTACTTTTTTTCCATCAACTTTTTCAAGCTCTTTTTGCAGATGTTTTTTGAGATCTGCCTCTTTAATTGCAAACTCATTTTTATGTGTTTTTAACTCTCCTGGTACAACTTCTACGTCAGGTGTTACACCTACTGCTTGTATAGTTCTTCCATTTGGAAGATAATATCTTGCAATAGTTAGTTTAATCGCTTCTGTTTGGGTAATTGGTAAAATAACCTGTACACTCCCCTTACCAAAACTCTTCTCTCCAACTAAAACAGCACGTCTATGATCTTGCAAAGCACCACTGACAATTTCACTCGCACTCGCACTTCCTCCATTTATGAGAACTACAACAGGAACCTTTGTGAGTGTATTAGAAGCATGTGCAGTATATGTTTTTGTTTCAACTTCACGGCGTCCTTTTTGAGAAACTATTACACCGTCATCTACAAAGATGTCAACGAGTCCTACTGCTTGGTCTAGCAGACCTCCTGGATTATTTCGTAAATCTAAAACAATCCCCTTTGTAGAAGCTTTTCTCTTTTTTATCTCTTTTGTAACATCTTCTACAACTTTTTTATCAAAACTTGCAACTCTTATATAAAGGATATCTTTATTAATTATTTTTGTATAGACAGATTCTATTGTAATAATATCACGAACTATATGTACAGAAAGGGGTTTTACTTCTCCTTTACGTACAATAAGCAGATCAATTGGATCTCCTACTTTTCCACGCATCAATGAGACCGCTTCATCAATAGTCATTCCAATTGTTGATTTGTCATCAATTTTTAAAATAATATCACCTGCTTTAAGTCCTGCTTTGTCAGCAGGAGTTCCATCAATAGGCGCAATGACAGTAAGTGCACCATCTTTCATTCCAACAGTAATTCCAAGACCTCCAAATTCACCATCAGTTTGCACTTTTAAGCGCTTGTAATCTTTTTCTGTGAGGTAGCTTGAATGAGCATCAAGATTTTTCATCATACCATCAAGTGCTTTGTTTATAAGCTCTTCTATGGTTACATCTTCAACATCATATTGTTGTACTATACTGATAACTTTTGTAAACTTTTCCAAAGCTTGTAGTCTAGAAACTTGAGTATCTTTAATAGAACTCTTTGCTAACAAAGTAGAAGAAAACATAAGTGCCATTGACACAGCAACGGATACAAACCCCAAAGTGATAAATTTTTTGTTTTTCATGATAAGCCTAGTATTGATTTTGAATGAAATATTATACCAACAGTTGATAAATAGAATACTTTTATGCTAGATATGATAAAATCAGATCCAAAGAAGCAAAACTATAATGGATTATGAAATGAAAAATATTGTGTTTATAGGTTTTATGGGTGTTGGCAAAGGGAGTGTGGCGAGAGAAGTTGTGAAGCATTCTGATTATATTGCTATTGACACTGATGACTTAATAGAGAGTATGGAA
>DQUE01000030.1 GCA_015662405.1 Sulfurimonas autotrophica
AAAGCAAATAATTTGGATGCATTAAGTGCTTACCAAATTGGAAGTTTTTATAATGTTATCGTTGTGCGAAACGATGAGGGCAACTTAATAGAAATGATAAACCCTCGCTTAATCTCACACGAGGGGAAGATAACCACAACAGAGTCCACTGCATATTATCCTGGAAAAACAGCGCAAATACAAAGGTTTGAAACTATCAGTGTAGTATATCAAGATAGAAATGCTGTAGATAACTCTATACAGGCTAGTGGTGAATTTTCTATACGAATTCAGCGAAAAATTGATTATACATTTGGAGCAACTTTTGTGCAAAAAATGTCCAAAGAGGAGAAAGAAAGGTTTGCAAAGAGTTTGCAAAATGGAATAAATAGAATAAACAAAGATTACTCTCCTCCAACTTTTTTTAGAGACAAAATTTTAAAACTTATAAATGTTGTGCTACTCTTCATGCTTTTACCTCTTGTAGCCTCCTTTTTTATAGAGAATGAAAAAATATTGCAAACGTTGTGGATGTATGAACTTTATACAACTTATGTGCTTATTTTCTTCCATGTAATTTATTTTTTTTATGCGCAATATGAGGGAAAACTACGTATATCTTGTGATAGTTGCCAGCTGGGTAATATTGTCGCTACTACTGTTATTTCTTTACTGAAATTGTTTGTTATAGTAGCAAGTGCATATTTTTTATTATATATAAACCCAGAGTTGTAGTATGAACAGACTTACACACCATTTAGAGAAGACATATGATATATTTGTTGGCGCAAAGCAAGATATACTGCATCAATGGGTCTCTTACGCACCACTTAAAAAGATTCTTGTTTTACATGCAATAGATGAAAATGAGTTTGTAGAGAAATATGCCAGTGGTGTTTTTGATTACTTTATGGGCATTATAGCTGGAGATAGAGAGATAGCTGATTGTCCTATTATGCAAGAGTTTTTAGCTTATTTAAAGCTTCGTGAGATTAGTGCAGATGAGTTGTTTGAGATATGTAGTAATTTTCGTCGTTCAATGATTGCATTTACATATGATGCAAAAATGAATTCTAAAGAGATTTTTGAAGAAATCTCTTATATTTTTGATAAAAATTTTAAAGCTATTTTAAAGTACTATACAGATAGTATTTTTCAAAAACTTATTGATGCCCGGCAAGAAGCTTTGCGTGCTTCTCAAGCCAAAGAGTATTTTCTTTCGAACATGTCACATGAAATACGTACACCGCTTAATGCTATTTTAGGTTTTGTAAACCTGTTAATGGATGAAGAGATTTCTAAAAAGCACAGAAACTATTTAGAGATTATACTAAATAGTGGTGAGAATCTTTTGAGTATTATCAATGATATTTTGGATTTTTCAAAACTCAGAAGTGGTGAATTTACGATTGAGCCAAAGGTTTTCTCTTTACATGAAGAGCTAAGTCATACAATGGAACTTTTTGTAGCGAGTGCTAATTCTAAAGATATTACTATTACCTCTTTTATTGATCCTAAAATTCCCAAAGAATTATTTGGTGATGTGTTGCGAATTAAGCAGATTATATCGAACTTTTTAAGCAATGCAATTAAATTTACTCCTGCGGGTGGTGTAGTAAAAGTTGAAGCACATTGCTATAATAAAGAACTCAAAATAAGTGTCAGTGATAATGGTATAGGGATAAGCAAAGAGGATTTAGAAAATATTTTTGTAGCTTTCACTCAAGCGCAATCAAGTGAAAATGATAATAAAAAGGGAACAGGATTAGGTTTATGTATATCACATCAACTTGCGGAGTTGATGAATGGGAGTGTTAATGTAGAATCAGAGCTAGCAAAAGGCAGTACATTTTGGCTCAATCTCCCTGTGGATGTAGAAAATAGTGCATGTCAGATTTTTAGTGATATAGAGGATTTTCAAAAACTAAAGATGGTTCTTTATGCAAAAAATAAAAAACTAGATTTTAGACATGAGTCATTTTTGCAATATGCAAAAACCTTTGCTATGGATATACGTGTAACCCAAACCCTTGAATGTGACTATGATGTGTGTATATTTGTGCATGAGGAGTGTGATATTGCAGTTCAAAAAGCGATGATATTCTCTCAAAAAAAATATATAGCTCTAATGAGTAAAGAGTGTGATACGTATGAGTTATATAATCATATCAATACAATATGTTTTCCTTTGTATTGCTCTAAAATACATAGGGCGTTTAGAGAGTTGTTACATCCTGAACTTTCATTAGTACATAAGAAAAAAATAGCAAAAAGATTTAAAGGAAACATTTTAGTTGCTGAAGATAACGAAGCAAATCAAGAGTTGTTGAAGATTGTTCTAAAGAGATATGGTCTCTCTTTTGATTTGGCAGTCAATGGTAAAGAAGCAGTAGAGTTTTATAAACAAAACAGATATGATCTGATTCTTATGGATGAGCAGATGCCTATTATGAATGGTACTGATGCTGTGTTAAAGATTATAGCGTATGAAAAAGAGAATAAATTGCACCATACTCCAATTTCTGCACTTACTGCAAATGTAATAAAGGGAAGTAAAGAGAGAGGTTTGTTAAATGGATTTGATACATTTTTAGGAAAACCTCTTGTACTGAAGGAGCTTGAACGTGTGTTTAAGACATATTTAAAACCAGACTTACAAAGTGAAAGTTTTGAAAATGTAGTAAAACTAAATAGGCAAAAAAATAAAAAAATCATAGGATTGGACTCTGAAAAACTAATGAGAGAGTTATTGTTCAATGAAGATGAACTTATTATGCTTGTAACGCTTTTTTTGAAAAAAATGAAAAATAGACTAGCAGATCTTGAAAAGGCTATAAAAATAAGAGACTATGAAAAGATTACGCTCTTATCACATAGCATTAAAGGCTCAAGTGCAAACTTCAGAATCAAACTTTTACAAACAAGTGCAAGTGCAATGGAAGAGATGGCAAAATTAAAAAAGAGGGATTATGATTATGAAAAAAGGTTTATAGAAATAAAAAATAAAATAGCCTCAATAAGAGTAAGAAACTAAGTGCCTAACAAAAATTATAATGTCCCCACAAAAAACACCCAAACCAATGAATTTATGGGGATAAGAGCTTTGTATCCTAAGGCTAAAACTACTATGGCTAATAAAGAGCATAAGAAGTATCCATACCTTTTAGATGAGTTTAAATTGGAGGACAATCAAATATGAAGATATATACCCATCAAGCTACAGTAACATCAAGGAGGCAAGAGAAGGAATTAAGAAATATTTAGAAAATTACAATAGCCAGAGATAACATTGGGCAATAGATTATAAAACACCAGATGAAGTATATTATGGTTGTGTTAACAATAAGTGTTATAATGACGAAGAAGTGTTATTAAAAGTAGCATAGGTGTTTGGAATAAAGAAGAATTTTGGA
>DQUE01000019.1 GCA_015662405.1 Sulfurimonas autotrophica
CTACTAGTAGCTCCTTTAGATTTTCGCCTTGTATCTTATAGCTTCTATTTTCATTAGCTACGAAGTTATTTATGGTCTCTTACTTAAGTGTAGCCAGATCACTCTTTATTATTAGAAAAAAATAGTTTTTATACTTTATCTCTTATAAAGTTATTTGAGATATAAAATATTATATTTTTAAAAGAAGGAAAATATATGCAAGATATAAAAACACTTGATGAATTAGCAAAGTCGGCTGATTACTCTTTTGTAGAGACACTTAGCCCTGATCCGGATGCTACTTCGGATGGAGTTGATTATGAACCAAGAGAGGTCTTTCGTGGGCATTATGTTCCTGTAAAGCCTACTCCCATAAAAAACCCTATCTACATTACACATAGCAAAACTTTTTTTCAAGAGCTTGGATTTAGTGATGACTTGGCTACATCTGAAGATTTTATGCGTATGTTTTCTGGAGACACTTCACATTTAAAAGAGCCTCTGCGTCGTATTGGCTGGGCAACGGGATATGCACTCTCAATCTATGGTACGGAGTATTATGAGCAGTGCCCTTTTAAAACAGGAAATGGATATGGCGACGGGCGAGCTATCTCTATCCTAGAGGTAGTACTCAAAGGAAAACGCTGGGAGATGCAACTCAAAGGTGGCGGAAGAACACCTTATTGTCGCGGAGCTGATGGGCGAGCAGTACTGCGCTCAAGCATCAGAGAGTTTTTGGCACAAGAGCATATGCATGCCCTTGGTGTTCCCACATCTCGATCTTTGAGCCTGTATGTTTCAAAAACAGAAACAGTCAGGCGCCCATGGTTTCAAAATGGTTCCTACTCAAGAGATCCTGAAGTGATGATAGAAGAGCATGTTGCTATTAGCACACGGGTTGCGCCCTCCTTTCTTCGTGTAGGGCAACTTGAACTTTTTTCCCGACGGGCACGCAAGAGTGAACATCCAAAAGCGATGCAAGAGCTTGAAATGATTGTTTTGCACCTCATTGATCGTGAGTATAGTGATGTAATAGATAAAGGGTTACCTCTAGAAGAGAAAATAGTACTCCTTGCTCGTGAATTTCGCTCTCGTTTAACTTCACTTGTGGCAGATTGGATTCGTGTAGGGTATTGTCAAGGAAACTTTAATGGTGACAACTGCGCAGCAGGCGGATTTACACTTGATTATGGTCCTTTTGGATTTATAGATATGTTTGATCCAAAGTATCAGCCATGGACGGGTGGCGGAGTCCATTTTTCATTTCTCAATCAACCGCAAGCAGCTGAACGTAATTTTGCAATGTTTTGTAAATCCTTAGAGCCTCTGCTCAAATCACACAAACAGCAGACAGAACAATTAGATAAAATTATGAATGATTTTCCCAAAGTTATGCAGGCTAAAATGATGCAGATGTGGAGTGCTAAACTTGGTCTAACAGCTTTTCATCCAACTCTGTTTCAGGAGCTTATGAAACTTATGATTGCAAGCTCTGTGGATTACACAATCTTTTTCCGTGAACTCTCTCATATTCCTGAAGATATCTCCACACTTGCAAAAAGTTTTTACGGTGATTGTGTATATGACAAAACACTCATGAAACGCTGGTCAGAGTGGTTAAAAATGTGGAGACTCGCTCTCAATACAAATACCCAAAAAGATCGAGAAAAACGCTCTAGCGAGATGAAAAAGGTTAATCCAAAATATACGCTACGAGAGTGGTTCCTTGTACCTGCTTATCAAAAAGCACAACAAGGTGACTACACACTTGTACATGAGCTACAAGAGGTTATGACAAACCCCTATGAGGAACAATCAAACGAAATAGCTGAAAAATATTACAAAGAAAAACCTGCTGAATTATTTGATATTGCCGGTGTTTCTCATGTAAGCTGTTCCTCTTAAAACTGCATCTGCACTTCTTGTTCTTTTAGTTTTTGAATGTAAAGGAGAGCATTTGTAAAGGCATACTGATCTACCTCTTCTATGCCTGTTTCTTCAGATTTTACCAAATGTTTAAAGCCCTCAAGTTCAATGTTTTGGACTTTTTTCAGGTGGATTACATAAAGAAGCAGATCGGCCAAATCACTGATTGGAATTATTTCTCTGTAATTTTTGTTACATGTACTTATGTAATCATCACATATACCCTCATTAGACATCAAAAGCATCCATAAAATGATTTTATCAATCTTTTGTGGAACATTTATCCGTTTTAAAAAGCTTTCATAAAGCTCCTCATTTTGTGCTATTTCATCAAGCTGTTCATTTGCTTGTATTTTTAAAAAGTCGATTCTTTCATCTGTTAGCTTTTCATTTTTATAGCCATCTAATACTGACTCTGCAATCTGATATGTGTGCATTGTTTCTCTTTTTTTTATTTTAATTGCAAATTATACCATTCAAACAAAATAATTTTCTTGAATTTTTTGGCTATAATCGATCAAAAGAAACATTTTAAGAATAGGAGTCATAATGCATGTAAACAAAAAATTAAGAAGAGGTTTTTCTATGGAAGTCGAAGGAGTATTGCTCAATCGCCCTGATTTGCACAATATTGCAGCAGAGTTAGGTATAAACACTGGTGATGTGCTTACAAAAAACAAAATATTAACAATTTACAATACATCACAAACATGACAAGAAGTTGTAGATGACAATGCCTTAGCAGCATTTGTTGCTATGACTCTTGATATTCCCTCTGAAAATATCACTAACATCAAAGAGGTAGTAGAAGAACCTGTTGTAATAGAGTTTGACCCTAG
>DQUE01000036.1 GCA_015662405.1 Sulfurimonas autotrophica
AAAGTCTCTTATTTTTTATACATAAGAGTTAAAGGCTCACTATAATAAGTAGAAATTACTATAATAATAAGCAAAAATTTTAATATTATGATAATTAATTAAATACTTAACATATTTCATGATTCTTAAAGTATATAATTATTTATTTTAGTGATATTTTAGTGACATTTATTTAAAATCATTAATTAAAGTAAAATTTATTGAACTTTTTATGCAGTATTTTTAAAAATTTTCTTTTTTTTAAAAAAAATCAGAAGCCCTAAATTTAGGGATTCTTTGTAACTTAGTATAAGTTATTCTTTTAGGTCAATTTTTTCTAAGTTTGATGTAAGAATATAAACCTACAATAATACCTACAAATAGACGTTAAAGTTGAATAATCTCTATTAAAACTTAAAACAAAGTAGAAGGAGAAGCGATGACAGTTGAGATCTCACGTAGAAGATTTCTTCAGGGTGGTGTTGCATTGACAGTTGCGGGTGGAGTTACAATGACTTCATCTCAAATACTAGCAAGTGCAACAGCAGCTACTAAGCCGGAAGATATTGGCAAAACGAAGAAAATAGCTACACTATGTGAAATGTGTGTAAACAAGTGTGCAGCATTCGCATACGTAAAGAATGGCGTGATTACAAAGTTGGACCCTAACCCATATTTTCCAAAATCAAGAAATATGTTATGTCCTAGAGGAAACTCAGGAATTTCAGCAATTTATGATGAAGATCGTCTAAAGTATCCACTTATAAGAGATGGAGAAAAAGGTAGTGGTAAATTCAAGCGTGTGAGCTGGGATGAAGCATATTCGTATATAAATGAAAAATTAACAAAAATTTTGGATGAAGAGAAAGATAACCGTTCAACTGTAGCATTTAGTGCAGGTGAAGGCATGGCAGAACATACATTTAAAAACTTTTATACAGGTTTTGGTTCAGCTCACTTTTTAAATCATGCTAGTTTATGTCTTGCAACTACGGTTTCTGGATATTCGCTAACTATTGGTGGATATGGACAATCTGACCTTGAAAATGCAGATTATGTTATAATGGCTGGAGCAAATCGCGCTGAAGCTATTATGACTCCTGATACAATGGATTTGTTTAAAAGAACAACAAGACGAGGAGCAAAATTAATCGCAGTTGATCCAAGGTTCACAAATACTGCTGCTAAGAGTGATAAATGGCTTGGTATTAATGTAGGAACAGATTTAGCATTTGTTTTGGCAATGACTTATGTTGTTATTAAAGAAAAACTTTATAATAAAGACTTTGTAAAGAATTATTTTAATGATTTTGAAACATATAAAAACCATATATTGCAAAATGAATACACTCCTATTTGGGCTGAAAAAATAACAGGAATAAAATCTGAAGATATTTACGAAGTTGCAAGAGACTTTATGGCACATGCCCCTAAAGCAATTTACTATCAAGGACGTAGAACGACTTGGAGTAAAAATGATTTTCAACTAAGACGCGCACAAGCAATATTTTCAGCACTAGGTGGTGGAGTAGATGTTAAAGGTGGAATCTGTTTTGGTAAAAAAATACCTATGAAAGAGCATGAAGTTCCTGCTCCTATTTATGAACAAGCAAAATCAAGAATCGATAGCAGTGAAGCTGCTGTTGTTGGTGGAAGTGGTACATGGGTTGGCTTTAGAAATAAAGTACTTGAAGGAAGAAATGAGTATCCAATTAGAGCTCTTTTTAACTACAAACACAACCCTATGCAAAACATGCCAAATAGTGCGAAAACTGAAGAATTTTTGAAAAAACTTGATTTAGTAGTTACTATTGATACAATGCCTAGTGATACTGTAATGTTAAGTGATGTTATACTCCCTGAGTGTACTTATCTTGAGAGAACTGATCCTGTTAAAGTATATGGCGGAATAGAGCCAGCAATTGCTCAAAGAAATAAAGCTGTAGACCCGCTTTTTGAGAGTAAACCTATAATAGACATTATGAGAGGTTTGACAGAAAAAATTTCTAAACCACTTTTTGAAATTACTAAAAAGTATGATGAAGAAGTTCAAGAAATGATTAAAGACGAGGGTGAGCAGAGTGTATATGAAGAAGAGTTTAACTTAGCAAAGGCATTTGAAGAGTCACAAGAAGATTTGAATCATCATGCTGTTGCAGATCATATAGGTGCTGCTGAATCTTTACATGACAAAGGTGTTTTCTATCCTAATATGGATAAATGGTTCAAAAAACTTAATGTAAATGACTATCAGTACTATCCGGAAAATGAGAAGCATTATTCAGTAATGAATAAAAAATTCAAAACTCCTTCAGGAAAGATAGAGTGTAATCTTGCTTCACTTACTAAGCGTGGAATTGATGCAATGCCAACGTGGAAAAAAGAGTATGAGATGATTATTCCTGATGGGCAATTTAGGTTTGTTACAGGTCGTCACGCTCAGTTTACTCAATCAGGAACTGCAAACAACAAACAACTTTTAGACTTAGTTCCAACTAACTACATTTGGATAAACAAAAGAGTAGCTAGTAGAATGGGCATTAAATTTGGAGACACAATAGAAGTGGCAAGCAAGGCAGGTAAAACTACTATCAAAGCATATCCAACAGAGAAGATTGGCTTAGACACTGTATTCTTTGTGCATGGATTTGGCAACACATCTTCAGAGTTAACGTTAGCACATGGTAACGGTGGAAATGATGCAAATATCATAGAAGACTCAATAGAGCCAATGCATGGCGCAACATGTCTTCATGATACTATCGTAGAAATTAGAAAGGTTTAATAATGGCACGTTATGGAATGGCATTAGACTATAAAAATTGTATAAACTGTCGTGCATGCGAGAGTGCGTGCAAGGCAGAAAACGGAGTTCTTTTTGGTCGTGATAATTATAGAATCTGGGTAGGACAAAAAGAGGCAGAGGGAGAATTTCCTAATATTTCAATTGCATCACAGGCTTATCATCCAAGTCAGTGCCAGCATTGCGAAAATGCTCCTTGTCAGCAAGTATGTCCAACAAATGCGACTTACTATGATGAAAATGGTGTGGTTAGAGTAAATCCTGATCAGTGTATTTTATGCACATACTGTATCAATGCTTGCCCATATGATGCAAGATATATTGATGATAGAACAGTTACAGTAGATAAGTGTAACTTCTGCTCAGATACAAGATTGGCAAATGGTGAGACAACAACAGCTTGTCAAGCAACTTGTCCTACAAAAGTTAGAACTTTTGGTGATTTAGATGACCCTGATAGTGATATTTCACAGCTTTTAGAGAAGCGTGAGTATAAGCAAGTCAAAGAGCACCTTGGTACTAAACCAAAACTGTTCTATCTACTGTAAGGGAGTAATTATGAACGAATTTTCTTTTAAAAACTTAATAACATTTAACAAAACTCCACTAAACCTTTTAGTGGCAATTATAACTGTAGTTTTAATCGGTGGATTTTTAGCAGGTGCGGCATACTTTATCATGCATGGTCATCATGCTTTTAACGTAACAAGACAGCATCCATGGGGACTTCTTATTGCTATGTATGTATTCTTTGTTGTTTCAAGTACTGGTCTTTGTATTATCTCTTCAATTGGCCATGTTTTTGGAGTTAAAGAGTTTCAACAAATTGGCAAACGTGCAATTGCAGGAGCAATTATAACTATTTGTTCAGGTTTTGCAGTTATAGCTCTTGAGATCGGTCATCCAATTAGAATGGTTATATACAACGTATTGACTCCAGGACTAACTTCAGCAATTTGGTGGATGGGAACGCTTTATGGTATTTATTTGATGTTCATTATGGCAGAATTCTTTTTCTTGACTATTAAAGTAAATCACAAATTTTCGAAAATATTTGGCATAGGTGGACTTCTTGCAGGTCTTATAGCTCACTCTAACCTTGGTGCTGTTTTTGGGTTCTTGATTTCAAGACCAACTGCAAATGGTGTATTTTATCCAGTGTATTTTATCCTTTCAGCGATGATTACAGGTTGCTATCTTATATATCTTATATACGGATTTAAGTATAGAAATAATTATCCTGAGACACTAAAACCAATGCTTCTAAAATTAAATAAAATCTTAGGTATGCTGCTTGGAATCCTTATATTTTTTGAAGCATGGAAGATTTTAACTGCACTATATGGAACAATGCCAGAGCGAGCGGAAACTATTCTTTATGCAGTAACAAGTCCAAACTTTATAGTTGGTGAATTACTTTTAGGCATGTTAATTCCTTTCTTTATTATTTTAGTTAGTAATGGGCAAGCGATTAAGCCAATGGTATACGCATCTATAACAGGTATGATAGGTATATTTTTTATGAGATATGATTTGGTTCATGATACTTTGGTATATCCAATGGACATGCTAAAAAGAAGTGAATATCAACTTCCTCCAACTTTATTACACTATTTTCCATCAATGACAGAGATAGCTATCGGTTTTGGTGGAATAGGAATTGCTATACTTGGATTTTATGTTGCAGAAAAAGTATTTAACCTAGACCCAGATCCAGAGCATTAATAGTACACAACACACACTAGGTGTCAGCAATGATACCTAAATCTTTAATAAAGGAAAGAAAATGAGACTAAAGTTATTAAGTGCAGTAGCACTAAGTACAGCACTACTTTTCACGGGATGTGCAACAAACGAGGCAGCAGCACCAGCTGCAAAGAAAGAGCTACGCAAGCCAACAGCAAAAGTAGCAGGTTTAATCAAGAAGTTTAATCTAGAAACTGTAGATTACGAGTATACACTAAAAGCAATAAGCAATGGAACAAGAAATGGTGCAAAGTCACTTCTAATTGATGCAAGACCTGCTAAAATGTATGCTAAATCAACAATTCCTTCAAGTCTAAATATCCCAGACACTAAGTTTAATGACTACGTAGGTCAACTAGACAAAGTAGCAAAAGATAAGGAAATCTTAGTATATTGTGGTGGATGGAGTTGTGGAAAAAGTCCAAAAGTAGCAGGAATGCTAAAGAAAAAAGGTTTTACAAATGTAAAACTATACCAAGCAGGCGAGCCTGAGTGGAAAAAGAGATATTATGTA
>DQUE01000127.1 GCA_015662405.1 Sulfurimonas autotrophica
AAAATATGTCAAAATTATAGCGATAAAGATTTAATATGATTCTTACAAAAAACAGTTTTAGACAAAAATGTCTCCAAAGGATAAAAAAAGCACCCCAACACAACAAGTTTTATAAAAATTTTTTAATTAACAGGGCCCTATTCAAAGAGCTAGAATATTTTAAGGAAAAAAAAAGATTGAAAATCTTATTTTTTTATCCGTTACCATATGAAGCAGATATACGCAAAGTCCTGCAAAAAATGAGAAAAAAACATGCTGTTTTTGTACCATTTATGGAAGGCGAAAGTTTTAAAATGGTAACATTTAGGTTACCGCTTAAGAAAAAAAAGTTTGGTATTTTTGAAGCGGGAGATACAATAAAAAAAAATAATAAAATTGATATAGCCATAGTTCCAGCAGTGGGTGTTGATGGTAATATGCAAAGAATTGGTTTTGGAAAAGGGATGTATGATCGTTTTTTTGCAAAATTACAAAAAAAACCATATACTATTTTTGTCCAACCGGAGTTTTGTCACACAAATAAAGTACTATGCGATTCTTATGATATTACATGTGACGTACTCATAACTCCGACAAAAATAATGTATAGGCGAGGCTAAACTTAAAAAAAAAGGTTTATTAGATGTTAAACGAAATACTACTTGGTGGCGCAATGGCCACAGTAAGTGGAGTGGTAGGTTTTTTCATCTCTAAAAAAATAACCAGTGCAAACTTTGATATATATGTAGAACAAGCAGTTGCTAAAGCAAAGGCGATTGAAAATGAGTCACAAACACTTCTTGAACGCGCAAAGCTTAAAGCAAAAGAGATAGAGCATGAAGCACAAAAAGCATTTGATAGTGCAAAAGAGCGTGCGCGAGCCGATTTGGCACAAAGAGAAGATGAGCTTATACGAAAAGAACAAAGTTTTAAGCGTTTTAAACAGAATGAAGAGAATGTAATTCAAAATGAATTAAGTAAGATAAAAGCACAAAAGGTTAATTTAGAAAGAAATGAAAAATCACTTACTCTACTAAAAAAGAGATATGAAGAGAAGATAGATGAGGCGGTTCGTACAATAGAGCATAGTGCAGGAATGACGCAAGATGAGGCGAAAAACATTCTGCTAAAAAGAGCAGAGGAGAAGGCACGTGGAGAGATAGCTCATATTGTTAGAAGGTATGAAAGTGAAGCAAGACAACAGGCTGAACGCAAGGCGAATTTTATTTTAGCACAAGCAACAAGTCGTTTTGCAGGAGAATTTGCTTCTAAGAGGCTTACTAATCTTGTGCATTTGGAGAGTGATGAGCTTAAAGGGCGAATTATTGGTAAAGAGGGGCGTAATATTAAGGCGCTAGAGACACTGCTTGGTGTTGATATTATTATAGATGATACGCCAAATGCAATTCTTGTGAGTAGTTTCAACCTTTATAGACGTGCGATAGCGACAAAAACACTTCAGTTGTTAATAGAAGACGGAAGAATTCAGCCAGCACGGATAGAGGAGATATTTCAAAAAGTTTCACAAGAGTTTGAATTGAAAATTCTTAGTGAGGGTGAAGAGCTGATTGCTGAGATGAATATCGGTGTCATGCATCCAGAACTAATAAAACTTATAGGAAGACTGCGTTACCGTGCCAGTTATGGACAAAATGCACTTGCACATACCCTTGAAGTTGCTCATTTAGCAGGTATAATGGCTGCTGAGATGGGTGGTGATTCAACCCTTGCAAAACGGGCAGGGCTTTTGCATGACATAGGAAAGGCACTAACGCATGATGTTGATGGAAATCATGTCGATTTGGGTGCTGCAGTTTGCCGAAGATACAATGAGGATGAAGTCGTTATTAATGCTATCTACGCCCATCATGGACAGCAAGAGATTCAGTCGATAGAGTGTGGTGCAGTTTGTGCAGCAGATGCCCTCTCAGCAGCACGCCCGGGTGCAAGACGAGAAGTTTTAGAGAGCTTTTTAAAGCGCGTAACAGAGATAGAAGAGATAGCATCTGCTCATAGCGGTGTGAAACAGGCATATGCTATTAATGCAGGTCGTGAAGTAAGAGTTATTGTGAATGCAACTTTGGTAAATGATGATGAATCAATTTTGATGGCAAAAGAGATTGCCAAAGAGATAGAGGAGAGAGTGCAGTACCCAGGTGAAATCAAGGTAAACGTAATTCGTGAAAGTCGCGCTGTAGAGTTTGCAAAATAGTACTTTTTGGAGAGATTTTAGTAAACTTAGAATAATTTAATGCAAGTTTGAGTACAATTGCGATAATATTTAAAGACAAGGGAGCACACCTATGGGTGAATTGTTTACTTTTTTCGGACTTATCTCAGAAGATAAAACATTTATTTTTATGAGTCACATGTTGCTATCAGCTGGTATAGCGTTAATTTTAGCAAGAGTAGCTATGGCAAACTTACAGCTTGTACCTAAGGGAACACAAAACTTGATGGAAGCATATATTCAAGGTGTATGGTCTATGGGTACAGATGTTATGGGTAGAGCGCATGCTCGTAAATATCTTGCTTTGGTTGCAACGATAGGTTTATTTGTTGGAATTGCGAATATTATTGGTATTTTTCCAGGCTTTGAAGCACCTACTGCGATGCTAGAGATGCCTTTAGCTCTTGCTTTGACAGTATTTGTATATTATAATTATGTTGGTATTAAAGAGCATGGATTATTATTGTATCTTAAACATTTTCTTGGACCTGTTTGGTGGTTGTATTGGCTTATGTTCCCTATTGAAATTGTTTCGCATATTTCTCGTATTATCTCTCTTACGTTTCGTCTTTTTGGAAATGTGAAAGGGGATGACATGTTCTTGATGGTAATTTTAATGCTTGCTCCATGGGTGTTACCTATAATCCCATTTGCACTACTTACATTCATGGCATTTTTACAGGCTTTTATTTTCATGATGCTTACATATGTTTACCTTGGTGGTGCATTACTTGTTGATGAGGCTCACTAACTGCATCGATGCAAAAAGATATATATGAGAAGATTATAGGCTTTTTGCTTGGGGCATCATGGGGAATTATTTTCTTTGGTGCCTTACTTACTTTTAAAATATTTATTAGCCTTGGAGTTGTTTTAGCAATTTTTTCCACTGTGGTATTTGTTTTTGTCTCTCTTTTTCTTGTGCTTGCGATTGATGCTCTTTTAGTAAATAAGCAACGATTGCAAGAGGCTAAAAAACAGACTGAACTTTTAAAGAAAATCTACGCAAAACATACAAAATAGATTTAAAATTGTTATATTTTTCCATAATCCTCCACGTAGCCATCAAAAATCAAATTTATCCTTAAGAGTTACTTCTTTTCCTAATAGCTCTAGTATATGTGGGTTTTGTTTTGGATGGCTATAACATCCGTTAAAGCAAAGATGAGCTAAAATAAGAGTAATTAATCTACTTTTTATAAGGAAATTTATGTTTGAAGTCGTTATAGGTCTTGAAGTCCATGTACAGTTAAATACAAAAACAAAACTATTCTGCTCGTGCCCAACGAGTTTTAATCATAAACAAAACAGTAATACTTGCCCTACATGTTTGGCACTTCCTGGTGCACTTCCAGTTTTAAACAAGGAGGTCGTGCATAAGTCTATAATGCTTGGAACCGCTCTTGATGCTACTCTCAATAGAGTCTCCTATTTTGACAGAAAGTCTTACTTTTATCCAGACTCTCCCTCTTCGTATCAGATTACGCAACTCTATACGCCTATAATTGAGCATGGAAAGCTACAAATAGATTTTAAAGATGGAACAAAGAAAACTATTCGCATTAATCGTGCACATATTGAAGCAGATGCAGGAAAAAGCATTCATGATGGTGATATTTCAAAAGTTGATTTGAATCGTGCTTCAACACCATTGCTTGAAATTGTGAGTGAACCAGATATGAGAAGTGCAGAAGATGCAGTGTTGTATTTGAAAAAACTTCACTCTATTATACGCTATCTCGATATTGGTGATGCAAATATGCAAGAGGGATCATTTCGTGTAGATGTCAATGTCTCTATTCGTCCTAAAGGTGATGAAAAACTCTATACCCGTGTTGAGATAAAAAATATTAACTCTTTTAAATTTATTCAGCGTGCTATAGAGGTTGAAGTTGCACGACAAGTAGAGGCTTGGGAGGATGGAATTTATGAAGAAGAGATTGTTCAAGAGACGCGCCTTTTTGACCAGGTAAAACAAGAGACACGCTCTATGCGAGGGAAAGAAGAGGCGGCTGATTATCGATATTTTCCAGAGCCTGATCTACTCAAATGTGTTATAACAGATGAGATGATGGAGAAATATACAAAAATCCCTGAATTGCCTGATGAGAAAAAAGAGCGATTTGTCAATGAGTATGGTATGAATGAGTACAATGCTGCTGTCATTACATCATCGCTTGAAATGGCAAACTTCTTTGAGACAATGCTTGAAGAAGATGGTGTGAGTGCAAAAACGGCAACAACATGGCTGACAGTAGAGTTGCCTGCTCGTTTAAGAGGAGAAGTTACTATAACAAACTCTCCGGTAGATGCAAAAAAACTTGCACTTTTAGTAAAAAGAATAGATGATAAAACTATAAGTGGTAAAGCAGCAAAAGAGGTTTTAGACTTTTTGATGGAAAATGCAAATGTAGCAGTTGATGAAGCTATTGATAAACTCGGACTAAAACAAGTGACTGATACAGGTGCGATTGAAGCAATTTGTAATGAAATTATAAGTGCAAACCCTGAAAAAGTAGAGGAGTATCAAGGTGGAAAAGAAAAACTCTTTGGCTTTTTTGTTGGTCAAGTAATGAAAGCCAGCAAAGGGAGTGCAAATCCTCAAGTTGTCAATGAGATCCTTAAAGCAAAACTCGGATAAACCTTATGATAAAAAGTTTGATAATTGACGTAGCATATTTTTTAAATACATCAAAAAAGTATCAAGCATGGAAAAATTTCTTTTATAATATTTT
>DQUE01000065.1 GCA_015662405.1 Sulfurimonas autotrophica
TCTATCTTTCCTATATCTACTCTATAATCTGGTATTCTCTTAAGTGATTCAAGCAATGCTTTAGCCTTTGTGTATTGTTTCATAGTTAACTCCTCATTTTTGAGTCAACTAAAGCAAAAACTTTTCCAAAATTAAATGTTTAATGATTATTTTAAATTTCATTGGATTTGGCTGGTGTATTTATCATCCATATAGAAAATATATCCAAATATCTCCAAAATGAGTACAATGATCTCTCTGTCACGCCCTTATCTTTTAACTCTTCAAGAAGTGGTTTATACAATTCAAGCCATGTTATTCGTGCTTTTGCATCAATTCTAAAAGGTGCATGACGACCTACCATTTGTGGTGCACCTCTGTTTGTGTTGAAATACTTAGGTCCTCCACATATTTGAATAAAAAAGTCTGCAGAGTTTACTTTTGCCTGTTTAAACTCTGCATCATCTTGAGGAAAAAGATGATATATATCACTCTGCTTAATTGCATCATAATGTTTTGAAATTAACTCTCTTATACCCTCTTCTCCTACTTCTAGTAAAAACTCCGGTATTGGTTTACTAACCGGTGGTCTTACACCAAACTCTGCCTGAGTAATATTTAAATCCATTTTTTATCCTTTGTTTTTTTGTGGTGGTTTTATTTTATATAAAACTGCATACAGCAGTGGAACATAGAGTAAATTCAGCACTGTTGCCCATGCAATTCCATACCCTAAAGAGACTGCCATTGGTTGGAGTATTTTTGCCTGACCAGAAGCAAAAAATATCAGTGTCAATAGACCAAGCAGTGTTGTTAAAGAGGTCAGCAAAATTGGTCTCAATCTTGTTTTCGCCCTATTCATCAAATCTTCTGTATCTTTGGCATTTTTAATAAAATTCACCATAATAAGTCCATCATTGACAACAACACCAGCAAGTCCGACTATACCAATAAGTCCTGGCATAGTAAGATTAAGCCCCATAATCCAATGTCCAACATAAACACCCAAAAGGACAAGTGGAATTGTACTAATTACAATGAAAGATTTCTTGATAGAATCAAACAACCACACTAAAGTAATAAAAATTAAAAATATTGCTATGAGTGCTGATTGCATCATCTCTTTTTTATTTTTATTATTCTCTTTCTCTTCACCTTTGATCGCTACAGTGATGCCTTCTTTTTTAAACCTTTGCAATAAAGGATCAATCTTTTGCATCAATTCAGATGATGTAATAATCTCCTTATCAAGAGATGCATACACACTTCGTACTCTTTTGCCATCCTCTTTTTTTATAGTAACAAAACTCTGTATATACTCAAAATCACATATCTCTTTGAGTGCTACGTATTTATCTGAGTTGGGGATTTGCAACTCTATTGTATTTATTGAATGAATCTCTTTGTTTACATTACTATCGAGTCGAATGCGAACCAAACCTTTGTCATTGAATAGTTTTCCATATTCACCTTTGAGATAGTATGCTCGTAGTTCATTAGAGATATCCTGTTCACTAAAGCCCAGTTCTTGTCCATATCTGTTTACATGTAGTTTCAGCTCTTTTTCACCTAAAATAGCATCATTGGCTATATTATAGACACCTTTAACAGCAGAGAGTTCTTTTTCCAGTTCTTTTAAATAAGGAATAATGTCTCTTGTATCTTTCGCACTTAAACCAATCTCTACATCATGCGCTATAATACCTGTACCAGGAACCTTCACAACCAACTCTTCAAAACCAGACTTCTGACTTTGTAGTATTTTTTTCAACTCTTTTGCTATCTCTTTTGCATCTTTTTTACGAATCGCTAGACCCGAATTATCCTCTATAGAGAGATAAGGGCTTATGTATCTATCAAAAAAGTTTTCAGGAGCGCGTTCATGAAGATCAATAAAAATATGAAACATATTTTCACCCAACTCTACTCTCTTTTTTGCATCCATTTTAAAGCCTATTACTGATGTAACAGAAGAGACATCTTCATTATTAACATTGTTAAGAATGATATTTTCAAGTTTTGTAACTATTTTTTCAGTATCTTTGAGTTCATTATTTATATTTACTTTTCCATAAACATAAACTTGTGTGTTGTCAAAATCAGGAAAAAGCTGAAATTTGGCATTTTTAATCATTATAAACTCAAGAAAAATAATGCTCATAACCATAACACTTAAAGAGAGTAACTTTCTTCTAAAAAGAAAATGCAATATTTTGCTATAAAATGCATACATTTTTTGCCAAAACCGTTTTGCAAAACTTCCTTTTTTCGAGACTCTTAAAAAGTCATGTGCATGTAGAGGTAAGAAGTAAAAAGCCTCAAATAAAGAAGAGAGTAAAAGTACAGTTATCATTATGGGGATTATTTTAATAAACATTCCCATCTCACCCGTCATCAAAAGCATAGGTAAAAAGGCAAAAACTGTTGTAAGTGTTGCTGTAAGTACAGCTGGAAACATCTCTGCTGCACCAGTAATAACTGCCTCTTTTCTATCCATTCCCTCTTCAAGGTGTCTGTATATGTTTTCAGCAACCACTATAGCTTCATCAACAAGCATACCAAGTGCAATCAATGCACCCAAAAGAGAGAGCATGTTTAAACTATCACCAAGTATCTCTGTAACTATGAGTCCTATCATAAAGCTTACAGGAATACCTAATGCCACAACAAAAGCAATGCCTCTGTTGATAAAAATAAGCATTGCCAAAAAGACAAGCATAAGACCAAATATTATATTTGAAAAGACGGTATTGAGACGATTTTTTATCCAAACTGATGTATCAGTATAAATATTATACTCTAAATCAGCATGTTTTGCCTCTTGTGTTTTTAAAAGCGTTCTTATCTCTTTTACTAAAGCTATGGCATTTCCATTTTTACTTTTTGTTACATTGATTGAGATATTTCGCACACCATTGTAATGAGAGAGTTCCACCTCATCACTTAATTCAAAAGCAACCTCTGCAATATCACCAATTTTTACTTTTTTCCCCTGCACATCAATTAAGATATTTTCAACGGCCTCTTTTGTTTTTTCACCATTATAGGTTGAGATATAAAGATGATTTGCTTTTTGTTTTATTGTTCCTATAGGAAAAATTGAGCTTATTTTGGAGAGTTGGGCGACAATTAAATTTGAAGAGAGTCCATAAGCTCGAATTTTTTGTGGATTGAGCTTAATATGCAACTCCTCATCTGCATCCCCACGAATTGTAATATCACTTAAGTCTTTAAACTTACTCAACTCTGTTTTGAGTTCATTTGCATGTTTTAAAAGTCTCTCTTTTGAAACTTCACCAGAGATGGCAATAAGCACAAGAGGAAAAGCATGTGTTTTAATTTTTGCAACAGGCTCATTCATATCCGCAGGCAAATCTTTTTTCACACTGCTTATAATGTCTTTTACATCATTTAAAACAGTAATGTTGTCTGAACCGTTTTTAATATCTGCACTAATGATAAATGCACCGTTTTTTATACTACTTGTAATCTCCTCTAACTCATCAATATTTTGCAAATCATCTTCGATAGTCTGTACAACCATTTTATCTAAAATATCAGCTGAAGTCCCTACATAACCGCCTTTTATGGTTATTTTATCCATATTCATCGGCGGAAAAATCTCTTTTGGAATATTTATATATGCAAAGATAGAGAGCATAAAAATAAAGAGTAGTAACATATGGTTGAGAAGTGGTTTTTCTATAGCAAACTCTATAAACTTACGAATCACTGCTGTTCCTTAAAAAAGTGTATCAAGTATTTGATTTTTAAATTTTATTGACTCAACCGAAGCACTGATGAGTTTATTTTCTTCTTTGAGGGTATCATACTCTACTTTCAATTTTGCTATATCCCTGCTTTTAAAGTAAATTTGTTGTGTAATATAAATCTTAGGAAATGCAAACATCGCTATAAAAGTCAACACCAACAGTATATATAAAAAATAGTTCAGCCCTAACTTCTGTTTTGCTGTGACTAAATTATCAAGTTCGTCTAAAAGTTCACTCTTTTCACTCATTTTTCACCCATTTGAAAAAGACGCATTTTCGCACTACGACTTCTTACATTTTCTTTTAGTTCACCCTCTGTGGCCATGATCGGTTTTTTCGTTATAATCTTTCCTTTTGTGTGATTATTTCCACATGTACAGCGAAATACTTCAGGAGGACAGATACATGATTTTGACCACTTAGCAAACGCTTTTTTTACAATCCTGTCTTCAAGCGAATGAAAAGATATAATAGCTACTTTTACTTCTGGCAGTTTGGCTTCTTCTATACTTTTAAGCAGTGATTTAAGCTCACCAAGCTCATCATTGACCTCAATTCGAATCGCTTGCATTAAAAGTGTTGCGGGATGAATCTTTTTTCCTCTTGGCATATGTGGTTTAAGCGTCTCACTCAACTCTTTTGCCGACGTAAATGGACGCTGTTGTATGATAACATCAGCAATTTTTTTATAATTTCTCAGTTCTCCATACTCTAAGAGTATTCGTTCTAATTCACCTTTTGAATACTCATTAATAACATGAGAAGCATTCAGATATGCATCTTTATCCATACGCATATCAAGAGTGTCACTCTCATAAGAAAAACCTCTCTCTTTTTGATCAAGCTGTAAAGAGGAGACGCCGATGTCTGCAAGAATACCTTTGATTTGACTCGGATTGACTTCTTGTAAAATCTCTTTAATGACATTTGAAAAGCGACCTTTTCGTATGCTAACCCTCTCCCCATACTGTTTAAGACGTTTTGTACAAAAGTCAATAGCAGTCTGATCTTGATCTATTGCAATGAGTTTTATATTTGGATTTGATTCAAGTATGAGCGAAGAGTGCCCGCCATACCCCATGGTACAATCTATAACAACACCCTCTCTCAAGTCTTTAAAAGCTTCTCTAACTTCTTGATATAAAACTGGAACATGTGGAATATTTTGCAAATAACACCCTATCAATAAAAATTTATAAGTGATTATACAGCAAATTTGATTTAGGTTTAATTTTTTATACTGTATGATTAAACATTCACAATAAAAAAAGTCTCATCTTATACTTTTGCCTCCTTGCATGTAACTAATCTCTATAGAAAATATTCCCCCCTCAAGTCTTTCGTAAATTATAAATTTTTGTAAAATCTTATTTTTCTTATTTGCTTGTTTTTTTGGCTATATAAGAAAATTTACAGATATATTTTCGATACAATACAGCCATGAAGAAAAAGGTAAAAAATAATGAGTAAAGTATATTTAACAGGAGCAGGACCTGGAGATATTGAACTTTTAACACTCAAAGCACATAGGGTTATTAGCAAAGCAGATGTTATAATATATGACCGTTTAGTAAACCCTGAAATTTTGCAGATGGCAAAAGATGGGTGTAAGTTTGTTTATGTCGGTAAAAAAGATGGTAAACATACGCTTCCCCAAGATGAAATCAATGAAGTTATATATCAAAATGCACTGCAACATAATATTGTTGTACGCTTAAAAGGAGGGGATCCCTTTGTATTTGGACGAGGAGGAGAAGAAGCTGCTTACCTTCATCAAAGAGATATAGAGTTTGAGATCATTCCAGGCATAACATCAGCTATAAGTGTACCTGCATATGCAGGCATCCCTGTTACACATAGAGGCATTTCTGTCAGCTTTCGAGTTATCACTGGGCACGAATCACCAAATAAAGAAACATCACAAATTCCATGGGATAGTTTTAAAACAGATGAGACGATTATCTTTCTCATGGGATTGCATAATCTGAAAAAAATCTCTTCAAAATTAATAGAAATCGGTAAGCCAAAAGAGTATCCATGTGCAGTAATTTCACGCGGTACAACAAAAAATCAAAAAGTTGTTATCGCAACACTGCAAGATATAGCACAAAAAGCAAAAGAAATGCCCACACCTGCACTCATTATAGTTGGAAAAGTTGTACAACTCAGAGAAGAACTAGAGTGGTTTAGCAAATCTTCTCTCAATAACTACCCTCTAAACTCTTAAATGGATTACAAATAGTAAAAATTTCTCAAAAAAATTGACGCTATCGGGTAGATTTTTATTTTACGGATTTATTTGGGCTTGACAATAGCTCTAAAGTTATTGTAAAATTTCACATATTTAAGATAATTTTTGAATCTTTCCTACTAATTCCAATCCTAATCAGTTAAGGCAGTCAATTCTATGAGTGAAAACGAATCTTCTACACAATCGCGTAAAAACACAAAAAACAGTAACAATAAAAACAACTCAAAATCCAGAACACACACACCAGTAAAAGGTTCAAGCGTTGAAGAGCTCCGCACAAAGAGTATTCAAGAGCTTGTCGAAATTGCAACACAGCTTGGTGTTGAACAGCCAAATGAGCTCAAACGTCAAGATGTAATATTTGAGATATTAAAAGCACAAACTGCTCAAGGTGGCTATATCCTCTTTAGTGGTATTTTAGAGATTATGCAAGATGGATATGGGTTTATCCGCTCTATTGATCAAAGTTTTAATGAGAGTATCAATGATGCTTATGTTTCAAATACACAAATCAAACGTTTTGCACTTAGAAATGGAGATGTCGTTACCGGTCAGGTACGCCCTCCTAAAGATCAAGAGCGCTACTATGCACTTATAAAGATAGAGGCTGTCAATTCTCTTCCTCCTGAAGAGAGTAAAAAGCGTCCACTCTTTGAAAACCTCACACCACTCTATCCAACAGAACAACTCAAACTTGAATACCGTGAAAAGGGCTTAACAGGTAGAATGTTGGATCTTTTTTCTCCTATTGGAAAGGGTCAGCGTGGTTTAATTGTTGCACCACCAAGAAGTGGTAAAACAGAACTTTTAAAAGAGATAGCACATGGCATAACAGCCAACCATCCAGATGTTGATTTAATGGTTTTACTTGTAGATGAGCGTCCTGAAGAGGTAACTGACATGGAGCGAAGTGTCAAAGGTGAAGTCTATAGTTCAACCTTTGATATGCCTGCAAAAAACCATGTAAAAGTTGCCGAAATGGTTATCGAAAAGGCAAAGCGTAGAGTAGAGCTTGGACGTGATGTTGTTATTCTTTTAGACTCTATCACTCGTCTTGCACGTGCTTACAATACAGCAACACCTTCAAGTGGAAAAGTCCTCTCAGGTGGTGTTGATGCAAATGCCTTGCATAAGCCAAAGCGTTTCTTTGGGGCTGCTAGAAACATTGAGCATGGTGGAAGTTTAACAATTATTGCTACTGCGCTTGTTGATACAGGGAGTCGTATGGATGAGGTCATCTTTGAGGAGTTTAAAGGGACTGGAAATATGGAAGTTGTGCTTGATCGCAAAATTGCAGACAGACGCATCTACCCTGCTATTGATATTCTCAAATCAGGAACACGTAAAGATGAGCTACTCATTGGTCCTGAAGTATTACAAAAAGTCTTTATCCTTCGCCAAATGCTTCATAAACAAGATAATGAAGTCGAAGCACTCAAGTTTATCTATAACACTATGGGTAAAAAACCTACAAATGCAGAGTTTTTAGAGAGTATGAATACCAACGGCTAAATTTATTTTGCTAGAGCGATTTTAATTGCTCTACAAAAGCTTTAAACGCATCGCCACGCTCCATGAAGTTTTTATATTGATTAAAACTTGATGCCGCAGGAGAGAACAACACAATACTTCTTGCTATATTATAAGCTTTTTTTACACTCTCTTGCAAGTTATTTTGTAAAAATATATTTTTTTGTTTCTCTTTTTTTCGTAAAGATTCATAAATCTTTTTTCCTGTATCTGAAAAAAGTATGATATTTCGCACATCACTTTTTTGTAAAAAATCTATCAATACATCATACTGCACACCCCTGTCATTTCCGCCGATTATGAGTGTATCGACATTTTTTAAAATCTTCACAGCCTCTATCGTAGCTTGAGGAATTGTTGCAATTGAGTCATTTATATAAGAGACTCCATTGATCTTTTTTACAAACTCTAGCCTATGAGGCAGTGTTTTAAATCTCTGTATAGTTTGTAGATAGATTGCATCATCTATGCGTAAAATCTCTTTTAATTTTTCAAGTATCTGTAGAGTAGATTTATGGATAAAACCATTTTGCAGATCAAAAGTGATAGGAAAACGGAGCTCATTTTCATAGACGTTATAGCCTCGCTCTAACTTTTGTGGCAGATTATATATAAAGATATCATCCTCGTTTTGATGCAAAAAGATAGTAAATTTTGCTCTGTAGTACGCATTGACATCTCTGTAGTAATCTAAATGCTCTTGAAAAAGATTTGTTAAAATTGCAATATGCGGAGAGTATTTTCCACCAAAGAGTTGATGTGAAGAGAGTTCCATGACTATTGTTGTCTCAGCATCAACAAGATCGACTATATCAAATGCAGGTATGCCAATATTTCCACACAAAAGACTCTTTTTACCTGCATTTTTTAGTAGACTATCAATAAGCGTCACAAGAGTACTCTTTCCTTTTGTTCCAGTCACACCTATAATCTGACTCTTGAAATGTTTAAGTAATAACTCTGTTGTAGAAGAGAAATTATAAGCACTATAATCGATGCCAAGGTTATAAAGCGATATACCCGGTGATTTGATGATAAGTGCAACTTCATCCAACTTCTCTAAATAGTTTTCATCACAAGAGGGATGATTTTTATCTATGATGACTAGCTCTGTATCTAGCAGATATTTTTGTGCAAAATGATAAAAAGATTTCCCCTCTATACCAAAGCCAAAGATACCTATACTGGCATATTGTTCTAAATCAGAAATTAAGTTTTTCAACATGGCTTTGGAGAATTTTTTTGAATTTTGTTGGGAGATTGTTTTGCTCATTATAGTTTACATGTAAAGCATACTCCCCCTCTTTTGGCGTGTAGTTTTTTAACAAAGCAGGCAGAGTATCCTCATTGTAAGTGTAATATTTTTTTCCAAGCGCATAATTGACCTCATCATAAGTGCCTACACACTCAAAAGGTTTGACTGCATCACTTTGAGAGAGTCCATCAAAAAGCTCTTGTAACTCAACATCATCGAGCATGTCTTTACCAAATATCTTTTGGAGTGTTTCATCATCTATATAGTTACAGAGCATAATATAGGTGAAAAGACACTTTGGACATTTGCCACACCACTCATTACGCTTACTGCCGACATTGCAACTACGAAATGTAAAAAAGTACTCTTTTGCAAAAATAGCAAAAAGCTTAGCAATATGTACCTCATCCAAAGGGCGTAAA
>DQUE01000098.1 GCA_015662405.1 Sulfurimonas autotrophica
CCCTTGAAGCTACTAGTAGCTCCTTTAGATTTTCGCCTTGTATCTTATAGCTTCTATTTTCATTAGCTACGAAGTTATTTATGGTCTCTTACTTATGCCCTCTTAATTATTTTTAAAGTATACTCTCTTTATGATTTCTCAAGACTCCATAGAAGCCTTAAAAGCACGACTTGATATTGTTGATGTTGTTGGTAGCTATATAGAGCTGAAAAAAGCAGGGGGTAATTTTAAGGCAGTTTGTCCTTTTCATGATGAAAAATCCCCCTCTTTTGTAGTAAGCCCACAAAAGCAGATATACCACTGTTTTGGCTGTGGTGCTGGTGGGGACAGTGTGAAATTTGTGATGGAGTATGAAAAGCTGAGTTATCCTGAAGCTTTGGAAAAATTAGCAGAGGCATACAATGTTACACTCACCTATACTCATAACAAACAGAACAAACCGCGTTCACAGCTTATGGAGAAGCTCAATGAATGGTATCAAACACTGCTGGGTAAAAATCAAAGAGCTCTTGAGTATATAAAAGAGCGTGGTATTTATGAGAGTAGTATAGAAAAATTTGGTATCGGTTATGCACCTGATTCACAAGCAACACTGCACTTTATCCGCTCACAGCAATTTAGTATTAAAGAAGCAGTAGATATGGGTGTTGTTGGTTATAACGAAGAGCGTAAACAAACATATGCTCGTTTTATAGAGCGTATTACCTTCCCTATTTTTTCTGCTAATGGCAGTATAGTCGGATTTGGTGGGAGAACCATTAGCGGACATCAGGCAAAATATGTCAACTCTCCTGAGACATCTTTTTTTAACAAATCTCGTCTGCTGTATGCTTATCATTTGGCAAAACAGAGTGTGTATAAAAAAGAGGAGATTATTATAACAGAGGGGTATCTTGATGTTATTATGTTGCATCAGGCAGGATTTGACAATGCCGTTGCAACGCTTGGAACTGCACTAACACATGAACATTTGCCACTGCTTCGCAAAGGCTCTCCTCGTATTGTTATGGCATATGATGGAGATGAGGCAGGACGCGCTGCAGCTTTGAAAGCTTCAAAACTTTTAAGTGCTTCTGGGTTTCGTGGGGGAGTTGTTGTGTTTGGTGGTGGACTTGATCCTGCCGATATGGTAAAAGAGGGGCGTGTTGAGGAACTTGGCAATATGTTTCGAGAAGCGAAACCATTTATAGAGTTTGTACTTGATGCAATTCTTTTGCTCTATAATCTCAAAGACCCAAAAGCAAAAGAGTCCTGTATGCAAGAGGCAGTAGCCTACCTTAAAACACTCTCTCCTATTCTTCAAGAAGAGTATAAGACCTATCTCGCCTCACGTTTGGGAGGGCTTGGTGTCTCTCCATCACTTTTACGACTCAATACACAAAAAAAGAGTAATTTTCAATCACTACCAGAGCAAAAAAAGAGTAGCTATCGAGATATGTGGGAGCTCTCTTTAATCAAAACAGTTTTGGAAAAACCAGAGTATATCGAATATATACTCGATGTGATCGATCCAAGCCTTTTGCAGTTTCATTCGCATGAATTCTCTTTGGCCTTACAAAACAGGACAGATGCACCAGAGGTAATGGCAATAATGGTAGATGAAAATATTGTCTCTTTGAAGGATGAAGATGCCTTGCAAGCTGAATTGATTACATTTTTGATCAGGCATTATGAGAGAGAATTAAAAAAGATGACTACTGCTTCAGATATCAGTTTTGAACAGAAGGCTTTTTTTATTCGAAAGTTTCGTGGAAAAATTGCAAAATTAAAAAGAGGCGAGTTGGTATCGTTAAAAGATTAAATTTAATGGAACAGTATATGCTATAGCTTTTAAAATTCTTTTTAGGAGCAAAAAGTGGTTTCATTAGATATAAAAAAGGAGACCTCTTCTGCATTGTCGCCTTTGCATGGAGCACCACCAGAGCAAGAAGAGGGAGAAATCTCATTTTCTGCACTGCTAAAAGGAGCGCAAGAGCAAGATGAAAAGAGTAATGATCCACTCATCGTATTGGCATTAGAGAGTGAAGAAACTGCTAAAAAACCAAAGTTAGAGAGTTTTGCACTTGATCCTAAGCTTTCTGCATCTATGACACAAGAGGAATTAAAAGTTCTTATACACAAGGCAAAACAGTTTTTAAAAGAGAAGATTCTACAAAGTGATGGATTTAAAAAATCAGAAATAGCAACGCTTCCAAAAACACTCAGTGGTCTTGTTGCGAGTGCAAAAAAAATTGGTATAGATATTACAAAAATTACTTTAGAAGAGGTGAAGTCTTTCCATGTAGCCAAGGGAGCTCAGCAAAAGGCAGACCTAAAAGAGGTGATACATGGAACTAAAGATATAAAAGAAGAGCCAAAAATTGAGCAAAAGTCTTTCCATGTAGCTAGAGGAGCTCAGGAAAAGGTAGATCTAAAAGAACTAAAAGTTGAGCAAAAATCTTTTCAGGTAACCAAAGAAGTACAACAAGAGAGAGCCCCTGAGGATCTTGGAGTTGGAAAAAAAGTGAAAAAACAAAAGCTTACAGCTACGCAACAAAGAGAGCATTCTGACACAACAGAGGAGCGTTTGGAATTTGGAAAAAAAGAGCCACTACTTCATAAACAACAAAACAGCCAAGAGGCGAAGCAGACAGTTTTATTTAAAGTACAAAACAGTAGTGTTGCAATTACAACACAGCAGATTGTAGAGACAAAAGTCAACAATCGTACAACACAAAAAACTCCTAAACAAAAAGCAGAAGAGAGTTTGCAGTTATTATTACGTGGAGAAAAAGCATCAAAAAGTGATGCAATGCTTAGCGCAGATTTTTCTGTAACTACTGCAAGAGTAATTGCACCACAGACAGTACGAGAAACAGATAACTCTTTAGCTGCACTTTTGAAAAATGAGAGCTCTGATGCAATTGATTTACAAGCAAAGAGAGATGGATTGCAAGTTGCAAAAGCAGAGAGTTTTGAAGTAAAAATCAATGAAGCAAAACAGATGGTAAAGTACCTGTCAAACGATGTAAAATTGGCAATTGAGGAGTATAAATCTCCATTTACTAGATTAAAAGTACAGTTGCATCCACAAAAGCTAGGTGAAGTCGATTTGACAATAGTACAGCGTGGTAAAAATTTGCATATTAATCTTAGTTCGAACAACAGTGCCATAAATACCTTGGCTCTCAATGCAAATGATTTGAAACTGCAGTTAAACAATAATGGAATACAAAATGCTACTTTAAACTTTAGTAACAATGCACAAAGTGAAAATTCGCAAGCTGGAGAGCAAGAGCGACAAAGACAGCAACAGCAAAAAGCTGAGGATGAATACAACTACTTTGAAAATACGCAAAGTGATGAAGAGGTTTTTAGCTCTTTAGAGATTATAGTACCACACTACGCATAAAGGATAGATAATGGCAATTAACGCTTATGGAGAAAATGTAGCAACAGCAGTATCACAAACAACAACTAAAACAACTAATAAAGAAGATGGCAATCCAAAAGGTGTATTAGGAAAAGATGACTTTATGAAGTTGCTTTTAGTAGAGTTGCAGTATCAAGATCCAACATCACCTATGGATAGTGAGAAAATTTTGAGTCAAACTTCACAATTAGCAACACTTGAATCGGCGGATAATACAAATACTGCTTTAGAAAAACTCGCTGCTTCGCTGAGTAATTCGCAACAGTTTGGTACCATTGCAGCTATTGGAAAAACTGCTGATTTAGGAAGTGATGCCGTTGCACATGAGAAAGGGAGTAGCACCACCTTTGAGGTCTATTTTCAAACAGGAGTGGAGCAAGGAACTGTTGCTATAAAAAATAGTGATGGTGATATTGTACAGACATTAGATGTTGGAACAAACCCCTCAGGGGTCTATCAATTTACCTGGGATGGAAGTGACACAAATGGCAATAGTGCTGATAGTGGTATATATCATGTGAGTGCTAGTTTTACTGATGATTCTGGTACTACTAGAGAGACAAGAGTTGGTGCTTACCCAATAGAGTCAGTTCGATTTGATCAAGGAAGCACATTAGTAAAACTAGGTTCAAAATATGTGCCATTAGAAAATATAAAAGAGATCTATTAAGGTTTTTATGATGATGACGCAGGCATTTTATACAGGAGTTTCAGGAATTAAGACAAACTCGACTGCTATTAATGTAGTGAGTGATAATTTAGCTAATATAAATACTGTTGGATTTAGAGGAAATGGCTATGAGTTCTCCTCTTTATTTGAAAGCATGATTGTAACATCTGAATCAGATACTCCTTTAGATGATACTGTTGGTCTTGGTACAAGGATTCAAGCAACTCCTATGATGACACAACAGGGTTCGTTATTATTGAGTGATAGAAGTACAGATTTAGCACTTTTAGATGATGGCTGGTTTGGAATTCAAGGAGTGGGTGATCCATTATATACACGCAATGGAAATTTTGCTTTTAATGAAAATAACGATTTAGTGACACAAGATGGATACTCTGTTCTTGGAACAATGGGTGGTAATATTGAAAATGGTATATTGACATCTCAATTAGCAGAGGTTCCTTTGGGTAGTGTAGATTCTCAAACAAAACTTACTTTTCCAAAATATCTGATTTTTCCACCAGAAGCTACCTCAGATGTTCTATTTTTTGGAAATATTGGTACAGAGTCTGCAACAAGAACTATGGGTGCTAATGTTGTTGATCCGCAGGGGGATAGAAATGAGTTGCAATTGGTCTTTACGCTCTCTGCCACTCAGCCAGAAATAGGGACACAATGGGATGTTGTTGCAACAACAAAAAGTTTAGATGGTGCAATAGTTTATGATACACAAAATGGAGAGGTTATCTTTGATGATGCGGGAGGATTGGTCTCAAATACCTTAGCACCAATCGATAACAATGGTGCCCCTATTGCTATCGATTTGGGAAATGATTTTAGTGGAGTTGTCTCTATTGCAAACACACCATTAAGTACATCTAGCAGGGCAAATGGTACGATAGGTGGAGATTTAGTCGGTTATGATATTAATGTCAATGGAGAAGTTGTTGCAACTTTTACAAATGGTATGCAAAGCAGTGTTGGTAAAATTGCAGTATATCACTTTCAAAACGATCAAGGGCTTCATCGAATAAGTGGTACTAGATTTACAGAGTCATCAAATAGTGGGGCACCGCTCTTTTTTACAGACGAGAATGGTAATAATATCATTGGTGCGGATATCCAAAATTTTAAGCTTGAGAATTCAAATGTTGCAATGAGTTATGGACTAACAGATTTAATAATTCTACAGCGTGCATATGATGCTAATTCAAAATCTATTACAACAGCAGATCAAATGATGCAAAAAGCATTGAACATGGACGCGTAAAAGTTGGAACACTTTATGCTATGTTTTTAATAATTAAATCAACATAATTTTTTTGCGCTTTGCTCTGAGTGAAAGCAAATGTTAGGGTCACTCTTGACAATGTCATAAATATAAAGGATAAAATATGTTAAAATCACTTTTTTCCGGAGTCTCTGGACTGCAATCTCACCAAGTTGCTATGGATGTGGAATCAAACAACATTGCCAATGTAAATACAGTTGGCTTTAAATACTCTCGTGCAAACTTTTCAGACCTTTTGGCACAAACAAAAGCAATTGCTACAGCACCACAAGGTAAACTTGGTGGTAAAAATCCTGTACAAGTGGGGCTTGGCTCTACTGTAAGTTCTATGACGCGTATCTTTGCACAGGGTTCTATGCAAAACTCTGATAAAAATACAGATGTTGCAATTCAGGGGGATGGTTTTTTCATTATATCTCCTGATGGAGGGAATACGTACAAGTATACACGTGCAGGTGATTTTAAATTTGATGCAGGTGGAAATTTTGTTGATAATAATGGTTTTATTGCACAAGGATGGTTGCGTGATCCAGTAACGGGAAAAGTTGATGCAACTGCACCGGTTGAAAATATCAATATACCTCCAGGGCTTACCACCCCTGCAAATCCAACAAAAGAGGTTGTTCTTAAAGCAAATCTTAATTCTGGTGCTCTTGTAGAGAGTTTTTCTCCTGCCTATAGTGTAGCGAGTGCACCTACTGGCTCTCCTGCACCGTCTGCAGTTGATGCGAATGGAAATCCAGTTGATTCTGGTGATATTGGCGTTATGTTTAATGAAGTAGGTGAGGCTTTTTCTCTGCAACCAGGACAAGGAATTTGGGCATCATTTATTGATACAACAACAACAGGTACAAATGTAGTTACCGCAAGTACAGGTACAGTTCAGGAACTAGACATTACATTTGAACTTGATGATGGTACAACACTGCAAATAACAAGTACTGGTGGTGGAGCAAATGACTCAGCTGCAGTAAATGCTAACAGATATGTCTCTGCTATTAATGCACAAACTTCTAAAACGGGAATAAGTGCCTCTTATGATTCTAGTACGAATCAAATAACATTAACGAATCCAAATGTAAGTGCAACAGCTTCGCACAATATTAGAATAGCAGCAGTAGGGGCAGGTGATAATAGTGGGATTACGCTAGGAGAGAGTAGAACTACAGCATACAGATACCAATATGATCCAAATGCAGCGACATATATTGCAGGAAGTGATAAAACATTTACAACAATGGCTCATCTGCGTGAAGCTATGGAGTTGCAAGCACGTAATGTTGGCGATGGCGATAATGATGGTACCCCTGATGAAAATAATATCTCTATAATAGTAAATGATCAAGGAAAGTTTGAAATTACGAATCCTGGAAATTCGCAAGATGGCGATTATGATATTAGTTTAAATATTACAGCATTAACAACAGACTCCGGGGGTGCTACTGTTGCTGAAAATACACGTTTTACAAGAAATATGGAAGCACTAAATTCTGTTTTACCAGTAGGTACAGCAGGAAAAGCATTTTCACAGAGTTTTAATGCAGCAACACATTCAAGCTCAATAGATATTTTTGATTCACTCGGCTCAAAACATACGCTTCGTATGGAGTTTAGAAAGATATCGGTAGATGCTACTACTGGGAGTACATGGAGTATGGTAGTTTCTGTTCCTCCTCCGGCTACCATTGATACAGTTACTCCTATAAATGAAAAAACAGGTTCTGTTCGATTTAACAATGATGGTTCTTTAGCAACATATGATCCAGCAAATGTCTCCTTTTCTGCTAATAATGGCTCTGCTCCAGATCAACAAGTGAGTCTCTCTTTTGGTACAGCAAATAAATTTGATGGTATGACAAGTTTTGATTCTCGTTCATCAACTTCTGGAGTCTCTCAAGATGGTTATACGGGTGGTGACTTGGTCGGCATTAGGATTGATCAAAGCGGGACATTGGTCGGTTCATTTTCAAATGGTCGTTCATTTGGTTTGGCACAAATAGCAATGGCTAAATTTACAAATAATGAGGGACTCTCTACAGAGGGAGGGAATGTATATATTCAGACTGCTAACTCTGGAGAGCCTATTATAGGAACTGCCGCAACGGCAGGGCGTGGATTTATTCAATCATCTGCACTTGAAGCGTCAAATGTTGACCTCTCTCGAGCATTGACGCAACTTATTATCATTCAGCGTGGTTTTCAAGCAAATGGAAAAACCATTACAACTTCTGATCAACTACTACAGACACTTATCGGTTTAAAACAGTAATTGTAACACTATTTTGCTATAATTGCTTTAATATAAATTGAAGGAATTATAGCTATGCAATTCTCAGCCCCACTCAAATCAAACGCAAAAAAGATTATGCTTTTAGGTTCTGGTGAACTTGGAAAAGAGGTTATCATAGAGGCACAGCGATTAGGTTTAGAGACTATAGCCGTTGATAGATATGAAAATGCTCCTGCGCATCAAGTAGCGCACCGCTCACATGTAGTCAATATGCTTGACAAAGATGCACTTTTAGAGATTATCTATCGTGAAAAACCAGATTATATTTTACCAGAGATAGAGGCTATCAATATAGATGCACTCTTTGCAGCAGAGGAGCAGGGGTATAATGTTATTCCAAATGCTGATGCAGTGAGTAAGACGATGAATAGAAAAAATATCCGCACCTTTGCAGCAGAGGTTTTAGGACTCAAAACTGGAGCGTATAGATTTGTGACAACACAAGATGAGATGTTTGAGGCTGCAAAAGAGCTTGGTTTTCCTTGTGTAGTTAAGCCGGTGATGAGTTCAAGTGGCCATGGGCAAAGCATTGCAAAAAGCAAAGAGGATATTCCTACCTCTTGGGAGATGGCAAAAGAGGCAAGAGGTGATGCAAGTGAATTGATTGTGGAGGCTTTTGTAGATTTTGATTATGAAATTACAATGCTCACAGCTCGAAATGGCAAAGAGACGATCTTTTGTGAGCCAATAGGGCATGAACAGCGTGATGGCGATTATGTTTTTTCATGGCAGCCGATGCAGATGAGTGAAGTGGCAAAAGAGAGAGCACAAGAGATAGCAAAAGCGATAACTGATGGACTTGGTGGGCAGGGGCTTTTTGGTGTTGAGCTTTTTGTCAAAGGCGATGAGGTCTATTTCTCAGAGGTCTCACCTCGACCACATGATACTGGCATGGTAACACTCATCACGCAGAGTCAGAGTGAGTTTGCTCTGCATCTTCGTGCTGTTTTAGGTTTGCCACTTGGATTTACTTTTTATGGAGAGGGTGCATCAGCTGCATTTAAAAGCGAAAAAGAGAGCTTTGCTCCTGTAATTGATGTCGATGAGACTCTCTTTAGTGACAACTCTTATTTGAGAGTATTTGGAAAACCAGAAGCACACAAAGGACGTCGTTTGGCAGTTGCCTTGGTTTTTGATAAAGCAGAGGCAGCTTTAGAAAAAGCACGAGAATTAATAACAAAAATAAGAGATATATAGATGCAAAAAAGAAAAATAGTTTTACTCGATACACTCACTTTCGGTGATACAGATCTTAGCTGTTTTGAGGCACTTGGAGCTGTTAC
>DQUE01000124.1 GCA_015662405.1 Sulfurimonas autotrophica
TAAAATCAAACGAAACAAAACAGACACTTGCTTTGGCCGCTACAGTTTTTGAAAATACAGAAGAGGCAATAATTATAACCGATGCACAAGGAAAAATCATCTCCATCAATAATGCATTTACAAATATGTATGGTTACCTACTAGAAGAGATCAAAGGAGAGAGTCTCAACTTTTTACACTCAGGAAAGCAGCACAAAAATTTTTACACAGAGCTTTGGGAGCAAATAACAGAACATGGTATATGGAAAGGTAAGCTTATCAACAAAACCAAGAGTGGAGAGCTTCTTCCTATCTGGATGACAATCAAAAAAATAGTAAACGACAATGGCGATGTTGTTAACTATACCGCAGTACAATCTGACCTTAAAGAGATAGAGGATTCACAAGAAAAAGCGAATTACCTTGCTTACCATGACCCACTTACAGGACTTTACAACCGTATAAATTTTGAAGAGTATTTAGAGCATGCACTCTTAAGCGCAAAACGAAAAGCAAGCATGCTTGCGATACTCTTTATAGATTTGGATCGATTTAAAACTATCAATGATACTCTAGGACATGGCATAGGAGATGCAGTCTTAAAGATTGTTGCACAAAGACTCAAAACTACACTTCGCAAAAGTGACTTCATCTCTCGGTGGGGTGGTGATGAGTTTGTTGTTATTTTAGAAGACTTAGAATCTCTAAGCAATGCTACAACAGCAGCTGAAAAAATCATAAAAAGTCTGCAAAAACCTTTCCATGTAAATCAACATACACTGATAACAAGTGCGAGTATCGGCATAGCACTCTATCCAGACAACGGTGAAGATTCTCAAACGCTGATAAAACATGCAGATAGTGCAATGTATCTTGCAAAAGAGAGTGGTAAGAATAATTTTCAATACTACAAAAAAGAGCTCTCTCAAAATATTCAAGATAGGCTTACTATTGATTTGGCTCTTCGAAATGCCTTAAAAAATAACGAATTTTTCGTAGTTTTTCAACCACAATACAAGCTTAATACAAAAGAAATTCACTCTGCTGAAGCACTAGTTCGATGGCAAAATTCCACACTTGGTAACGTTCCTCCTGACAAATTTATTCCTATTGCTGAAGAGAATAATGTTATCACTCCTTTGGGATATTTTGTTTTTGAAGAGTCATGCAAAGCACTCCAGCAAATGCAAAAAGCAAATGTGCCTATAAAGCATATCGCCATAAATGTTTCTGCTTTACAGTTTAAAGAAGACGACCTTTTAGAGAATTTTTTAGACATTGTCAGCAAATATGGTCTTAAACCATCAGACATAGAGATTGAAATTACTGAACGATTTATTATGGAACATACACAGGCAAATATGCGTATATTACAAAACTTCCGAGATCATGGGTTTAAAATCTCAATTGATGATTTTGGTACAGGATACTCTTCTATGTCTTATCTAAAGCATCTTCCAGCTGACATCATCAAAATAGACAAATCTTTTGTTGATGACATAGCACAGGGAAGTTCTGACAATGCTGTTATCGAAGCTATTATTGCGCTTTCAAAAACACTAGGTTATATGATAATTGCTGAAGGCATTGAGACAAAAGAGCAGGAGAGATTCCTTGCACAAGCCAACTGTGATTTTGGTCAAGGTTATCTTTTCTCACGACCTATTACATGTAAAGAGCTTATTGAACAATTTGCTAAAGCTTAGAATTGTTGCTATAAAAATGCGTAGAAAAGACTAACACTTCCAAGCCTATAAAGACTTGAAAAAAGTGAGGGGAAGAATGATTATTTTGCTAATGCAGCTTTAGAAGCTTCAACAACTGCAGTAAATGCTGCTGCATCATTCATTGCCATATCAGCAAGAATTTTACGATCAAGTTCGATACCAGATTTATGAAGACCATTCATAAAAGTTGAATAGTTCATTCCGTTCAAACGAGCTGCCGCATTGATACGGATGATCCATAGTTTACGGAATTCACGTTTTTTCTGCTTTCTGTCACGGAACGCATACATTAATGAGCGTTCTATTTGCTCTTTAGCTTTTCTAAAGTGTTTACGACGACCGCTATAAAAACCTTTTGCTAATTTTAATATTTTTTTGTGTCTTCTTCTACGAACAACACCTGTTTTCACTCTTGGCATATCTTTCCTTTTTTGTTTCTTTACCTATGCTACTTTTTGTAGTCAAGGTGCCACATCTATGGTGGACTTGCCCAATTACTAAAAATTGGAGATTAATGACAAAGTTAGCTTAGCTAACGATCATTTCCTTAATATTTTTTGCATCTGACTTAGCAACTACTTTTGGAGTATGTTGTCTACGACGAGTTTTTGCATCCTGTTTCGTAAGAATGTGGCTTCTAAACGCTGTTCCACGTTTAATCTGACCATTTTTCTTCACTTTAAAACGCTTTACAGCGCCTTTTACCGATTTCATTTTTGGCATCGATAATCCTTTTCGTAAAATATCATTGAATATGTTTTTTATAGAACAGAGTCTATGAAAAAAGCGCTAGCCGCTCAAGCACTAATGCATGCATATTTTTGAACCGAAATTATACCAAAACTTTTCTAAAATTTTGCTATACTTCTGCCATGATGATAGATAATTCCATAAAACATATACAAAATGCCCTCAAAGAGCTTGATGACGAAGTAGAAAAAATCTTACTAGACTGGAGCATTCCACTCAATGAAAAAGACAATCTCATGTTGCCTATTTTACAACAAAAAAAAGTGCTTGATCAGACGCTAGAAGATTTGACTTACCTCAAAGAACACCCGCCAACACCTAACCAACCCTGCGGAATTTCAAAATACAGAGAAGATTAAGGACGTTTTTAAGGAAAAATAGCTACAATTTCGGTGCTTCTCTTTAGACCTGTGCAATGGTCTGCTGAGGTAACGTGTCAGGGTAGGAATACAGCAGCACACCTTAGTATGCTATGTGCCGCAGCCATCTGGAGAGAGGCACCTATAAAAAATCACAAACCCACAAATATCGTAAAAATTCAATATCTCTGTAAATCCAAACGAAAAGAGATCAGATTATGCTTTATATAGTAACCGCTCTCAAACCTGAAGCTCAGGCTTTCGTTGATAGATACAAACTCCAAAAAAGCAGACTACAAAACTATACACTTTTTCACAATGAAAATATCAGACTTATTATCAGTGGTATTGGTGTTAATAATGCTAGAGTTGCCACGCAAACACTTATCGATACTTATGATATTACAGATGATGACATCTATCTCAATGTTGGTATTTGCGCAGCACCCACATCCTACACTATCGGTCAATTGCTAGAAATTGGCTCCATAACGTACAAAGATACTACTTATACTTTTGACACAAGTAAAGACACCATTACATGTAAAGACGAAGAGGCTGTAATAGAAGAAGAGACAATAGTAGATATGGAGAGTTTTGGCTTTTATGATGCAGTTATTCATAATCCTGCTATTAAACAATTTTCTATTCTCAAGGTTGTGAGTGACCACTTTCAACCACAAACAATTACAAAAGAAGAGACAAAATCACTTCTATTTAATCTTATTGATGCTATAAATAGCGTAATAAAAAAGCATATCTCAATCAGGATTACTTCATGATAAAACCATTTTTACAAAAAAGGCTAAAAACTATAAATGAAAACTAAACTTTTTTTACTTGTCATACTCACAACATCACTCTTTGCAAAATATGATAATTGTGCCTTCAAAAATAAACACTATGAGGATATTTGCAAAAAAGTTGTCAAACATGGCGTGAGTTATGAATACGCAAACAGGTTTTTGCTCTCCTATTTTAAGACACAAAAATATGATGAAATAACATGGAAATATATCCAACCCTCAAAATTAAAATACCATAAAGAGCAAGAGAAACAAGCAAACAATGTACTCGTAAAATTCGTGCCAAAAATGGTAAAAAATCTCAAAGAGTATAAGGAGGTTTATGATTATGCCCAAAAGAAGTATGGCGTCAATCGTGAGATAATTGCCGCTATTCTTTTAAAAGAGACAAAATTGGGAAAAATAAAACCCACCCATGATGCTTTCATAGTTTTTAATACCATAGTCACACGCATAAAACCTGATACAAGTAGAAACAAATGGCTTTTAAAAATGAGCAAAACAAATATGACTTCCATTATCAAGCACTGTTACAAGAAAAAAATCAGCCCTGAGCAATGTAATCTCCCAAGCTCCTATGCTGGAGCCGTCGGCATACCACAGTTTATGCCAAATAGTTTCATCTATGCAGACTCTTTTAAAGGAGAGGTTGCAGATTTAACAAAAATGGAAGATGCCATTGTCTCTGTTGCAAAATTTTTACATGTAAAGGCAGGTTTTACAACACCTATCGACTGGAAAAAAATGCCAAACATTCCTACCGTAGAAAAAGAGTGGTATACCTATGCCTACAAGCATGACAATGCCTCATTTTGTTATGAAAAAAGTAAAAATAGTACAAAAAAATATAGCTGCTTTACAAAAGGAAAACCCCACCTAGACTACATGAAACGCTATGTAAAAAAAATAATGCGTTACAATAACTCTTCAAACTATGCAGTAGGAGTTCTTAGGCTTGCATATGATGCTCATTTGTTGCTCAAAAAAAACAACAATTAAAAAAAGAGTCTCTATGTTTTACTTCTTCATTTTTTTATAATCTTTTTAGTATCTCTTTAAGTATTTTAAGATAGAATTTGAGGAAAGATGAAAAGATGAAGGTGCTTGTTAGCGCTAACCAAATATCATATATCGGGTTGCAGAAATAACTAAAGGATAAAAATGTTTCTAAAGATGCTTATACTTTTTGGTTTTACTCTCTCTCTTTATGCCTTAAGCGCACAAGAAGAGATAGCAAAGATGCAAGCTGAGTTTGAAGCTGCAAAAAGCGCACAAAACTTAGAGTTTAAAAACTATAAAGAGAGTTTAAATAAAACGTTTAAAGCTTATAAAAAAGAGCTTGCCAAGTACTGGAAAAATCCAGAACTCTCTACAAAAAATGAATGGGTAAGTTACTCTCAAGACAAAAAAAGCCGTTCTAAAGTTGACTTTAAAAATGATACTTTAGTAGTTGAAGTAATAGCAAAAGATGAAAAAGAGGCACAAAAAAAGTTAGAGAATAGAGTTGCGTATGCTATTTCAAAAAATACAAAAGAGGTTGTAGATAGTGATGAACTACAAAGAAAAATAGCAATACTCTCAAAAAAGAGCAAAAGAGTCATAAACTCTCAAATGGATGCAAAACCGATTTTGAGTACATTAATTTTTGAGAAAAAACCGACAGAAAAAGAGGTTCAAAAGTATTCTAAAGCAGTAGTAAGAAAAGAAAAAATAGTGAAAAGCGACTCAAAAATAGCATCAGAGAATCTTTATAAGGTTGTGATTCAACTGCCTAAAAACTCAAAACTAAAACGCTCAGAAGTTTACAAAAAAGAGGTATTTAAAAATGCACAGCGATTTCAACTCCCTGTAGAGTTGGTCTTTGCAATTATACAAACAGAGAGCAACTTTAATCCTTTTGCAAAGTCACACATACCCGCGTTTGGATTGATGCAGATCGTACCACATTCAGCAGGACGTGATACATATAGGCTACTTTATAAAAAAGATGGTATCCCAAGTGCAACATATCTTTACAATGGAAAAAATAACATAGAAATGGGAAGCTCTTATCTTTATATCTTGTATTATAGATACTTAAAGAAAATAAAAAACCCTCAAAGTAGACTCTACTGTGCTATAGCTGCATATAATACAGGTGCTGGCAATATCGCATGGGCATTTACCCGTAGGACAAACATGCGCAGAGCTGCACAAAAAATAAATGCGATGAATCCTGATGAAGTTTATGAAAAACTGCTAAGTGACTTGAGATATGATGAACCGAAGCATTACTTACGGCGTGTAAAAAAACGCATGCAAATATATAAAGAAGCATATCAACTTTAAACAAGAAAAACAGATTGATCACAATGACACTAGTTGCTTCAACTCTTCTAAGTACACAAACATATACAGTCAATGGTACTGAAATACTCTAAAAAGAGCATGATAAGGTTACAATAAGTGCCTAACAAAAATAAATGACATAAAGAGTAGGACTGAAAATCGCTATATAAAAAGTATGAAATAACCAAACAATACTAAAGAGAGAGACAAGAGATAAGAGTAGAGCAAGAGCACAAGCAATTTTATTAAATTCACAAGGTATCAAAATACCAGAGATAGCTAAAATACTAGATGTGTCACAAAAAACTCTGTATCGTTGGTTTAATAGATTTGACAAGCAAATTACAAAAACTACAATCTGTGTATTAGATAATGCCTCCATATTCACCTGAACGCAATCCTATTGAGATGCTTTGGAGA
>DQUE01000162.1 GCA_015662405.1 Sulfurimonas autotrophica
ATACTGAAAAAATTTACAAAATTAGGATTTGTTACAAAAGAGAATAATTCTTATAAGATTGTAGATGAAGAGGCACTGAAAATTTTTTTTGAATAATATTTTTGTTCTTGATTGATATAGGTCAATCCTTTTTTCATATTTTTGGATTACAATCACAAAAATTATTTACAAGGATTGAAAATGTCACATATTCCAAATGAAGCAGAAAAAATAGTTGTTGATGGTGCTACTGTTGATTTTTATAAACTAGAAAAAGATGGGCAGAGTACATACTACTTTGATACATCAAAAGAGGGTCCTCCACATCCCATGGTAAATGCTATGGCAGGTATAGGAAAAATTAAAGGAACAAATGATACGCTAGTTATGATAAACCATAAAACACCAGGAGGGTTGTTTGCAAAGCTTGAAGATGATGTGAAATATAGTGTTAATGAATTAGATGATGGCTTGGTAGAGGTTGTTTTTTCTTATAATGCAAATGCATCAGGCGAATCAGATTTAACACAAACTTCTTGCGCAGGATAAGCAAAGAAAATGAATAGCATTTCGCAAGATTTTGCACCTCCATTTAAACTTATAGCTCCTTTTTTTATTATTGGGGGTTTCTTCTACATTGCAGCAACCTTGGCAGTTTTTTTATTCTCTGCACAAGATTTAACCTATATGTCATCTACAGTGATGAGTTTTACACATCTGTTTTTACTTGGGTTTGTAATGATGACTATTTTTGGAGCTATGGCGCAACTTGTGCCTGTTGTGCTTGAAGTAGGGCATTTTGGTGTAGAACTTTTTTATGCTATTTGGCCACTTCTTTTGATCGGTACACTCTTGATGGTTGTTGGTTTTTTATACTCACCTGCCATGCTGCCTTATGGTGGGACAGTTGTACTTATAAGTATGATGATATTCGTCGGTGAAATATTCTTAACAATAAAAAAAGTGCAAAAACTAAATTTTGTTATGAGCAGTGTTGTGATTGCAAACACTTTTTTATTTTTTGGAATTATTTTTGGTTTGCTTATGGCACTTGCTTATGCAGGAACAATTTCTATAGATATTTCACAAATGCTTCGTGCGCATGTCTATTGTGTTGTAGGTGGTTATATTGGTATTACTATTATGGGGCTTTCTATCGTTTTAGTGCCAATGTTTACACTTTCACATAGTTTTTCATTGATACCTCTAAGAGTAGCAATAACTTTGCTGAGTTTAGGTGTTACAAGTGTTATATTTTCTACACTTTTAGATATGGAAGTTTTAGAATATGTAGGCTATTTCTCGTCATTTCTTGCATTGCCTTTTTATTTTTATATTATCTATATTATCTATAAAACGCGACCAAGAAAAGAGAATGATATTTATGCAATATCTATGATGTTTGCTTATTTGGCAATGGTTGTTGCACTCTGTTTAGCCATAGTCTATTTTTTATTTCATAAAGAGGAAGTTTTATTAGCATCGGCATGGGTACTCTTTTTTGGATTTTTTGGATTTATGATTACTGGGCATATTTATAAAATCATTCCATTTTTGGTATGGTTTGAGAGGTTTTCTCCACTTGTTGGAAAACAGAAAGTTCCAATGCTTGCAGATATGGTACCAAGAAGAAGTTCTCAGGCACAGGTTGTTTTTTCAGGTATAGGTGTAGTTTTGGTAGCATTTGCTATTGTACTAAAGAGTGATGCACTTCTACATGGAGGTGCGTCATTTCTGTTTTTTGGTGGCGTTGCATTTGTAAGAAGTATGCTTTATATGATAAATTTTAAATAAGGATAAACAATGGGTATGTATACAAAAGAGGAACTGTTTCAAGCAATTGCAACAGTAGTAGATCCGGAAGTCGGTTTTAATTTGGTAGAGATGGGACTTATATATGATGCAAGCAGTGATGATGAAGGAAATGTAAAAGTCACGATGACACTCTCTACAAAAGCATGTCCACTGCATCAGATGATTTTACAGTGGGTAAAAGAGGCAGTAGAGAAACTGCCAAATGTCAAAGATGTTGCTATTGAATTAGTCTGGGAGCCAGAGTGGAATATTACCATGGCAGATGAGCATGTTAAAAAAGCACTCGGGGGTAAATGAGTTTATCAAAAATCTTAATCTATTGTGATATGATTAGGTAATGAAAGGGAGGTGTTTTTCATATGGCTTATTTTCCAGCATTTATACAATTAGATAACAAAAGAGTTTTGATAGTTGGTGGAGGAAACATTGCATATGAAAAGCTAGAGCATCTTTTAGATTTTACAAAAGATATACATGTAATAGCAAAAGAGTACTCTGCTAAAATGTTACAGCGTATAGAGAGTGAAAAAATCAGTTATGAAAAACGTGCCTATAAAGAGGGTGATATAGAAGATTTTGCCATCGTTATAGTGGCGGTAGACTCTCTAGAGCTACAAGCAGAGATATTTCAAGAGTCAAAAAAATATAACTGCCTTTGTAATGCTGTTGATTCTGTTGCGTATTGTGATTTTATTTTTCCTTCATATATAAAGAGTGGTGATTTAACAGTTGCTGTATCTACTTCAGGGGCTTCACCAGCTGTAGCAAAGTATTTGAGACGATATTTAGAGCAGATTATACCAAAGAGTATTATTGCATTTTTACAAGAGATGAAACAGTTACGTAAAAGTCTTCCTAAAGGAGAAGAGAGAATGAAAATGCTTGATGAAAAAGCGAAAAACTATATAAAAAGTTGGAGTAAGTAATAAATGCAAAATTCCATAAACTTTATAGAGAAATCAAACTCCAGACTCCTTTAAAGTATGATACTCATTTGCAAAGTTTTTAAGTAAGCATATCATAAGCATCTTCAATAGTCGGTGCATTTTGCGTAATAAAGAGATATATA
>DQUE01000051.1 GCA_015662405.1 Sulfurimonas autotrophica
TCAAGAGAGTGTTTTAGCTCACGCGGATCAACAAAATCATACTCGATTGCATATCCATAACGAACAATTTTTGCATGCTCCATGCCTTTTACTGAATGAATCATTTCACGCTGTACTTCTGGTGGTAAAGAGGTACTCATACCGTTTACATAAATCTCTGTGTTGTCCATAGTTTGTGGTTCTAAGAAGAGATGATGGCGTTCTTTGTCTGGAAATTTATCTATCTTATCTTCTATTGAAGGACAATAACGGGGACTCTTTCCTGCGATTTGTCCTGTAAAAAGAGGTGCTCTATAAAAATTACTTGCAATAATCTTATGTGTCGTCTCATTTGTATAAGCGATGTAGCATGGTAGTTGTTTTTTTGTTGCTCGAAACTTCTCTTTGTCGGTTCTAAAACTAAAAGGGTTTGGCAAGGCATCTCCATCTTGCTCTTCCATCACTGAAAAATCGATAGTTGAACTGTCTATTCTCGCACATGTACCAGTTTTCAAGCGTGCCATATTTAAGCCACAATCATTTTTTAGTGAAGCAGAAAGCCCAACACTTCTTTGCTCTGCATAGCGTCCACCCTCTTGCTGCACTTCACCTACATGTATGATGCCATTTAAAAATGTACCTGAAGTGATAATGACTTTTTTTGCTCTATACTCATTTAAGAGTGTTGTGACAACCCCTTTTACTACTTTGTCTTCTACAATCAAAGACTCCACTGTATCTTGTGCCAAGTCAAGATTTTCTGTAGAGAGAATGACATTTCTTGCTATGATACGATACTTGTCCATATCTATTTGTGCACGACTACCGCGAACTGCTGGACCTTTTGTTTGATTGAGAACACGAAACTGTATGCCTGCTTCATCTGTTATAAGTCCCATCTCCCCGCCAAGTGCGTCTAGTTCACGTACCAAATGCCCTTTTGCAAGTCCACCTATAGCGGGATTACAACTTGTTGCACCAACATTTTCAGCAAGCATTGAAATTAGCAGTGTTTTATTTCCCATCCTAGCAGAGGCTAAAGAGGCTTCTATGCCTGCATGGCCACCACCTACAACTATTACATCATAATTCATTCAAAAATCCATTTTGTTATCTTAATGCGAATTTTATCATTTTTCAGTATCATTTGCATAATATAAAGCAAATTAATTGCAGTTTTTAAGATGAAGAGAGTAGCACGAAAACAAAACGCTTACAAAACGACAAAAGTGGCTATAAAAGGAGATAAAACAACCTTAAGAGAGCCCAATTCATACGGAGAATAAAAAAGTAATGATACAAGAAGCAAATGAAGCATATAATGCTAGTGATTATAAAACAGCCTATGAGCTCTACACACAATTAGCCGAGCAAGGCAATGCAGATGCACAAACCTCTCTTGGTTATATGCACCAAATGGGGCAAGGCTGTGAAAAAGACGAAGCAAAAACACTAGAGCTTTATACAAAAGCAGCAGAGGCAAAACAACCTTATGCACTTTTTAATCTTGCCATTTTGTATGAAAATGGTATAGGTGGAGTAAAGCATGACCTCTTTAAAGCGCATGAACTTCATATGGAAGCCGCTACAAGAGGCGTACCTCCTGCAATGTATGAAGTTGCACTTATGCTTGAACGTGGACTTGGATGTATACAAAATTTTTCAGAGGCTGCATTTTGGTACGAGGAGGCTGCAAAACGCGGTCACCTTCAGGCATTTAACAATCTTGGTGCACTTTACAAAGAGGGACATGGTGTCATCAAAGATGAGAAAAAAGCTTTTATCTGTTTCAAGCGAGCAGCAGATGGCGGACTTAAAGAGGGACTCTATAATTTAGGTCTGCTTTATGATCAAGGAATAGGATGCAAAGAGGATCATGAAAAAGCCCTTGAGCTATGTCGAAAAGCCGCATATAAAGGTCATGAAAAAGCAAAAGCAATTATAAAAGGCCTTCAAGAAGAGGGCAAGATTGTATTCTAAGGAAAATTATGTTTACAGGATTAATCAGAGAAGTTGCTAGTGTCAAAAGTTTTGTTGGCTCTACTCTTACTATTCAAGCAAAACACAAAGCAAACATCGGTGATTCAATCGCTGTAAATGGTGCATGTTTAACTGTTGTCAAATGCTTTGCAGATGGATTTGCAGTAGAGCTCTCTCCTGAGAGCCAAAAACTTCTGGCCATAGAAAACTACAAAAACAGAGTACATATAGAGCCTGCAATGAAAATGGGAGATCGATTTGAAGGGCATATTGTACAAGGACACATTGATGCAATTGGCACCATTAGAGCAATACAAAACAATGGTAACGCTTATGATATTTTTATCGATGTTGAGAAAAAGTTTATTCCCTATATCGTTCCAAAAGGCTCTATTACTATAGATGGGGTGAGTTTAACCGTCAATGATGTCCTTGCAGAGAGCTTTCGCCTCACTATCATTCCCCATACAATGCAAGAGACACTCTTTAAAGAGTACCGTAAAGGTAGTAGAGTCAATATTGAAACAGATATGTTTGCCCGATATATCGCGCATATTATCAATCAGCAAAAATCAGATTCACTCTCATGGAGTGAGGTTGATAGACTCAGTGCAATCTATTAGGTGTAACCATTAAAAACAAAACATTAAAAGATATTTTCGGACATAACAGCTTTAGAGAACTTCAAGAAGAGGGTGTTGATGCTATTTTAGAGGGTCGTGACCTGCTTATGATTTTACCTACAGGTGGGGGAAAATCATTAGTCTATCAGCTACCTACTATGATGATGGAGGGCATTACCATTGTCATCTCTCCGCTTATAGCCCTTATGCAAGATCAAGTTCGCGCACTGCAAGCACAAAATATTACTGCAGAGATGATTAGCTCTGCACAAAGTTTTGATGAGATACAAGAGGTTATCGCAATGGCTCACAGTGGCAATTTGAAATTTCTCTACCTCTCTCCAGAACGACTCAATAACGGACATACTATAGCGTTACTTCGCACTTTAGATATAAACTTTTTCGTCATTGACGAAGCACACTGTATCTCTCAATGGGGACATGAGTTTCGAGAGGATTACAGAGCTTTAGGAAACCTCAAGCATAACTTTCCAAATACTACAATAGCTGCATTTACAGCAACATCAACAGAGAGTGTTACAGAGGATATTTTACGAGAGCTACGACTTACAAACCCTCTGCTTCTCAAAGGGAAAGTATTTCGTAAAAATATCTTCATCTCAGCCCAAAGACGCATTAGTAATGGTCATGCACAACTCAAAAACTTTTTACTCAGACATCAAAATGAGAGTGGAATCATCTATGTCAGTTCACGCAAAAAAGCTGAAGAGTTAAGTAATTTTTTAAATCACAATGGCTACAAATCACTTGCCTATCATGCAGGACTTCCTCAACATGTACGAGAGCAAAACTTTAAAATATTTGTCAATGACAAAATCAACATAATGGTTGCCACTATCGCTTTTGGAATGGGTATAGACAAAAGTGACATCCGTTTTGTAGTGCATATGTCACTACCAAAATCACAAGAAAACTACTATCAAGAGATTGGTCGTGCTGGGCGTGATGGTGAAGATAGTGAAGTTTTACTGCTTTTTAATGCAGGCGATATAGCGCAGCATAAACGTTTTTTAGCTGATATTACAAACGAAGAGTATAAAGCCCATCTTGATACAAAAATAGACAAAATATACAAATATGCCACAAGTGAAATATGTTTTCATAAACAACTCGCGGAGTATTTTAACGATACTCTTGATGCCTGCCAAGAGAGGTGTGACAATTGTCTCAGCTCAAACGACAAACGCCAAGATATCACCAAAGAGGCACAGATGATTTTAAGTGCTATCTATAAAACAGACCAAGGGTTTGGGAAAAACTATATTATAGATATTTTACGCGGTTCTACAGAACAGAAGATTTTAGCAAATGGTGCGGATAAACTCTCAGTTTACGCGATTGGAACACACCGAAGTAAAAAAGAGTGGTTTGTTATCATTGAACGCCTTTTAGAGCTTAAAATTGTAATACTTGGTGACTTTCATGTACTCAAACTTACCAAAGAAGCTATAGCAGTTTTAAAATCACAAAAACTTGTAGATATAAAATCATCACGGCTCGAGATAAATAGTAAAGAGAAAAAAATCAAACAGGAGAGGGAGTTTGATTATGATGAAGCGCTATTTGAAAGACTCCGTGCAAAACGCTCTGAACTTGCAAGTGAATTAGGCGTACCTGCTTACATCATTTTTGGAGATAAAACACTCAAACATTTAGCAAATGACCTACCAACAAACAAAGAAGAGATGCTAGAAGTAAACGGTGTTGGTGAAAAGAAATTTACACAGTTTGGTGAAGAGTTTTTAGCCATCATTAATGAGTAAGTTCACGCTCTTGTAAGGGTTGCACATGAGGATTACATCTTATCTTATGCTCCATGTCAACTCTCTTATACCCTGTTAATTCCGACAAGGAAGCCAGCGTTGCATCTCTACAGTCTTCTCCTGAGTTTATATAGACATAAAACCCATTTACATGTAGTGCAAGACGGGTTTTTAGTGCCGTAGAGTATGTTGTTAATATCCCATCATCTTTTATAGCATTTTTTATATCACTAAAATACTCCTGCGTCCAAAGCATTGGATTTTTACTCGGAGAAAAGGCATCTTGATAAACAATATCAAATTTTTTTGTAAACCTTTTGATATACTCTCTTGCATCTCCTAAAAAAAGTTCTATAGATATATTTTCATCTCTATAGCCACCTTCTGTGCTAAGTGCTACTATGACCTCTTTTAAACTATCAAATTGCGATGGATATGTAAAGTTTCGTAGTGATTTTACAAGTCTGCTATCAAGTTCTGGTGAATAGATATTGAGTTGTACATCTGGCATAAACTCTTTATAATGCAGCAGTGTTGTTAAAGTATTAAACCCTAGTCCATAGCATATATCAAGTATATGCACTGTTTTTTTATCCTTTACATGTAAAGAAGCAGGTAAAACATGTTTTGTGATTGACTCATGGAATGCACCATCTTGTGTAGAGTGATAGTGCTCTTTATACTTTTTAGAGTAAGCCGTATATGAACCATCGCTACTTAGTGTAATAGTGTGTAAATCATCATCAAAATTTTGCAAATGTCAAGCCTTTTTGTGAAATGATATTCAAAAAAGACTTATTTAAGAATAATTTTGGAATAATCATTAAAGGAAAAATATTTTCCATTAGTAAAATATTTCCAAAAAATTGCAAAAGGATTTATCATGCAAACATATAAACATACCCTAATTGGCAACAACGAAATAGCCAAATGGTGGCCGCATCAGCTAAACCTCAAACTTCTTACGCAAAACTGTACAGAATTAAAACCTACAAATAGAGACTTCTCCTACAAAGAAGCTTTTGAAAGACTCGATTTACAAGCCCTAAAAAAAGATCTCAAAAAATTGATGACTACATCGGTTGCATGGTGGCCTGCAGACTATGGGCATTATGGTCCTTTTTTTATTCGTATGGCATGGCATAGCGCAGGAACCTATAGAGTCATCGATGGTAAAGGAGGTGCAGCAACTGGTAATCAACGCTTTGCTCCACTCAACAGCTGGCCGGACAATGCCAATCTTGATAAAGCCCGCCGTCTTTTATGGCCACTAAAAAAGAGATATGGAGATGCCATATCATGGGCAGATCTGATGATACTTGCCGGAAATGTTGCCATGGAATCAATGGGATTTAAAACCTATGGATTTGGCGGAGGTCGTGAAGATATCTGGGAAGCTGAAGCAGAAATAGACTGGGGCGATGAAAAAGAGTGGCTCCAGGATGAAAGAGATATCAAAAATAAACCACCACACAACCCTTTAGCAGCAGTACAAATGGGACTTATTTATGTCAATCCCGAAGGTCCTAACGGTGAACCAAATGCTTTAGCAGCTGCAGAAGACATTCGTACAAGTTTTCGAAGAATGGGAATGAGTGATGCTGAAACTATAGCCCTTATCGCAGGCGGACATACCTTTGGAAAAGCTCATGGAGTAGCATCTCCTGAAAAATATGTTGGACCTGAACCAGAAGCTGCACCTCTACAAGAGCAAGGATTTGGATGGAAAAACTCTTATAAAAGTGGTATGGGAGCAGATACAATTACAAGTGGACTTGAAGGTTCATGGACACCAACACCGACCAAATGGGACAACAGCTACTTAGAACTTCTTTTTAAATACGAATGGAATTTACAAAAAAGTCCAGCAGGTGCATGGCAATGGGCAGCTGTCAATCCTGATGAAAAAGATCTAACACCAAATGCACACATTGCAGGCAAAAAAGAGAAGCCAATTATGTTTACAACTGACTTAGCTCTACGGGTTGATCCTGAATTTGAAAAAATTTCCCGTTCATTTTTAGAAAATCCAAAACTTTTTGAAGAGAGTTTTGCCAAAGCATGGTTTAAGTTAACACATCGTGATATGGGTCCAAAATCAAGATATTTAGGAGAGGAAGTTCCAAAAGAAGATTTTATCTGGCAAGACCCTATACCTGAAATTTCATACCAACTTGTAAATGAAAAGGAGATAGAGACGTTAAAAGAAGTAATCATAAACAGTTCTTTAACATCATATGAACTTCTATACACTGCCTATTCTTCCGCTGCAACATATAGAGATTCAGATAAAAGAGGAGGAGCAGATGGTGCTAGAATAGCGCTTGAACCACAAAAAAGTTGGAGAGTCAACGAACCCAAACAACTCCAAAATGTTCTCTCTGTACTCAAAAAAATTCAACAAGATTTTAATGCAAACCATACAAATCAAATCTCATTGGCAGATATAATTGTTCTTGGTGGTGTTACCGCTTTACAACAGATAGTAAACGAAGGAGGCTATAATAAAAACGTGCCATTTAAACCAGGAAGAAATGATGCTATACAAGAGCAAACCGATATATATAGCTTTGAGTATCTCCGACCAAGAGGGGATGCATTTAGAAACTATATAGATGAAGAGAATGAAACTCCTCTTGAGCAAATACTCCTTGATAAGGCGCAACAGCTTACACTCACAGTTCCACAAATGTGTGTCTTGTTTGGAGGACTAAGAGTTCTTGGAATAAACTACAACAAAAGTGACTATGGTGTATTTACCGACAAAGTTGGTACGCTCAGTAATGACTTTTTTGTTCATTTAACAGATATGAATATAGAATGGATTCCAACTGATGAAAAGGCAACACTCTTTGAGGGGTATAACCGAAGTAATGGAGAAAAAAAATATACGGCGACACGAGCAGATTTGGTTTTTGGATCAAATTCTCAACTAAGAGCACAAAGTGAATTTTATGCACAAGATGATAAAAATGAAAAATTCATAGATGACTTTATAGCTGTTTGGAATAAAGTGATGAATCTCGGTCGATTTTAAAA
>DQUE01000083.1 GCA_015662405.1 Sulfurimonas autotrophica
GCTTCACGCCAAAGCAATTCACTCTCACCAGGATGTCCTGTTATAAAATCAGTTCCTATTGCATAGCCTTTGTCTGCTAAAAGTTCAAACAGCTCTTTATCCTGTTTATAAACATTTCTTCTGTTCATTAACTTTAACATAGTTGGCGATGTATGTTGCAGTGCAATGTGCATATGCTTTTCCATCCAAGGCTCGTCTAAAATCTCTTGAAACTCATCTGTGATTTGTACAGGTTCAACACTGCCAAGACGGATACGTCTCACACCACGAATTTGCGACATTTTTTTCATCAGTTGCGCCAAAGATGTTTTTGTATCCTGTCCATAACTGCCAACATTCGTACCAGTTAAAATAAACTCACCAAAACCATTGAGTGCCAACCTGCTCACTTGCTCAAGAATTCTATTTTCATCCATACTACGGGCATCGCCACGTACATAGGGAATAATACAATAAGAACAACGAAAATTACACCCTTCTTGTATTTTAATAAAAGCGCGACTTTTTCCTATAAACTCATTGACAACCATCTCATCTATATGCTGTAAATCACCTGGATCATAAAATGGTTTTTCTTTTGCCAACAGTAAGTCTATCTTCTCTTTTTCACTTTGACCAAATACTCCATGCACACGATTTTCTTTTAAGAGTGATTCTCCCTTTGTGTGTGCTCCACAACCTGTGAGAAACAGTTTTGCATTGCCATTACTCTTCTCTATTTGTGAAATATAGGAGCGTACATGTGTATCGGCACCATTTGTTACAGTGCAAGAGTTTATCACAATAATATCTGCTTCTGCTTCATTTTGTGTAATTGCATACTCTTTTAGTGAACTCATCATAACCTGCGAGTCATACAAATTTGTTCTACAACCAAATGTTTTAAAATATACTTTTTTCATCTATACAATCTCTTGTGCATGCTGTAAACTCTTTTCGCTCTGCGTAGAGATATGTAATTTTTGTGTAGGATAAGCAATAGTAATATCATCAGCTTCATTAAAAGCATCCAAAATTTCTGTTGAAATAACACTTCGAAGTGTCAAAGTAGCATAGGCATTTGTCAGATACCAAACTTCTATATCTACCCCATTTGATTCTAAAAAAGAGTAGACACGTGGCTCAACATTTGTATTTTTCAAGTTATAGTGCTGTCGCAATTTATTGAGCTGTTTTCTTGTAATATCCGTATACCCTTTTGAGTATTTTTTTGCAATCTCTTTTACTAAGTGCATCGCTTTTTTATGATTTGAATCAAATGTTATGGTTATTTTAATGCCATCCCACACTGTCTTGAGAGAATTGTGCGTATAGTTTGCAATCATTCTTGTAAAGACATAGTTATTTGGTATAAATATAATACGCCCTGCTCTTCTATTATGCATAACAGAAGTCAAGGTTATATCTTCTAAAATTGTTATACGTAAAAGCGAAATATCTAAAACATCACCTACATACTGCATACCATCCATATCCACTCTGATTCTATCTCCTACATGGACACTCCCGCCAAAAACAATAACAAGCCATCCAAGAATAGACATAAACCAATCTTTCATAGCAATGGCAATACCTGCAGATGCGAACCCTAATATGGTTACAAGATAGGAGGCATTTTCAATATAATTAAAAAATAGAATTAAAACAATAATTGTAAAATTAGTAAATGTAATTATTTTATTTGCCATGTAAAAACGTTCATTATCTGTTATGTATTTTTTTACAACTAGTTTTAAAAGAAAAAATATAAAAAATACAAAGAAAATGGCTGTTCCGATTTTTATAAGCCTGTAAACTTGCTTCTCTATGCCTTTATTAATATTTATCTCTGCAATATCAAGTCGTTTTTGATACACATCTAAAGTAACATTCATCGTATCTAAAGCACGTTCAAACATCTCTAACTGTATCTGTTTTTGATGATAAATCTCGGCATATTTTTTATTCTCAGGTTGTAGCTGCAAAAGTTTTTTATAGATTTTATTTTCTTGTTTTAGTTTATCAATAAGTTCAATTAGACTCTCTCTTTTCCTCTTATACTCTTCAAGGTTTGCATTTAATGTTTTTATCGTTGAGAGACCGCTCAAAATATCAAAAGGATTGTGAATCTCTGGCACCTTATTAATGTTTGGTGGTGTAATAAGTTCAGAAAAAGGTGCTGAACTACCTGAACCTTTGAGTTTTTCAATTTGTGAAGCGAGAATATTCTGTTTTGAGATAAGACCAACTAACTCTTCATGATCTGCATCTGTTTTAGCATGTTTTGCCAAGTACTTAACTCTTTTTTTAATTGCATCAAGGTTCTGTTTCACATCCATCGATGTCAAATAGGAAGAGTAACTTTTCATCCACACATTTTCTTCAGATATTTCTGACTCTATTGCCTGAAGTCTCTCTTCATAATTTTCTATTTTCTGTGCAGTTTTATTCTCTTTTTTTGTAACAGAATCATCTACAGCTGTGACCTCTGCTTGCAATAAAGAAGAACAAAGTATCAATAAAAAAAACAGAAAAAAACGCAATGACATCATTTAGCTCCAAATTTACGTAATACGGAGAGAATTAACTCTTTATCTATATCATTAATAATTTTCACCCCACCAATACCTACAGGAATAATAAATGTCACCGATGCATCTGCACTTTTTTTATCTAAGAAAAAGGCTTCATAAAAACTGTTCACATCTGTAATGGTATATGAGGTTGGCAAATCATATTTTTCTAAAAGATTTTTAACACTTTGTGCCTCTTGATCTGTCATAAAACCCATAGCAACAGCCACTTCATTTGCCATTACCATACCTATAGCTACTGCCTCGCCATGTAAGTAGGTCTTGTAGTTTGTTTCATTTTCAATTACATGCCCAAAAGTATGTCCATAATTAAGAGCCGCTCTTAAACCATGCTCTTTTTCATCTTTTGCTACAACATCGGCTTTTGTTTGCACAGCCTGTTTTATTGCTTCTTGTAAAGTATCTCTCTCATGTAAGTTGGCTTTTTGTAAGAATGCAAAGAACTCTTTATTGAAAGTTACTGCCATTTTTACGATTTCTGCAACACCTGCTCCAAACTCTCTTTTTGGTAAAGTTGTTAAAAAATAGGGGTCAATAAAAACAGCTTTTGGCTGATGAAAAGCCCCTATTAGGTTTTTCCCATAAGCATTGTTTATGCCTGTTTTTCCACCAACACTTGCATCAACTTGAGAAAGAAGCGTTGTTGGAATCTGAATAAAATCAATGCCACGTTGATATATACTTGCAACATAGCCTGTCATATCACCTATTACACCACCGCCAAAAGCTATTAGTAGAGAGCCTCTATTGAAACGATGATTAAAAAGTGACTCTAAAATCAAGTCAACAGAGGCTTGATTTTTATACTCCTCTCCATCAGGAACTGTAATAATATAGAGCTCTTTTGCTGAGATCTTTGAGAGCAGATATGCTAAATGGAGTCCTGCTACTTTAGGATTAGTCACAATAGCTATTTTATTGTCAAAATATTTTTTTTGCATTGTATCTATTGTTATATCGTATGAGTTATCAATAAGTTGTTTTAAAGGGATGTTTACCTGCATTATCTATCCAATAATTATAATCTTGATAGATAATACTTAACTTTTACTAAAAAAGGAATAAATTAGAGCTGTATAGGTATAAAAATTTGATGGTACTCATCTAATTTAAAATAGAGCTTTTCGCTGTCTGTTGAAAAAAGAGCATATATATGACGCGTTGTAAGCTTATTTGTAAAAGGAATGATTTGGATAAAATTATCTTTTTGTTGTAAGATTCGAACTGGATTTTCATTCTCCTTATAAACTTTAATCGATTTAGAAAAGATTGTAGAAAGGTTATAAAAATGTTCAATAACCTGCTCTTTTTCATCTTGATATTCATTCATATAATTATATATTTCAATATTAAAGTTGAGTTGCTCGGATATATCAAAAATAGTTGCAGAAATTTTTTCGAAATCTCGATTATCTGAAAGAATTAAAGCAACATCTTTTACTTTAGGAAATGATTTTTCAGAAAGCTTCAATACTGGTACATGCACATCATATAAACATTGTCTCACATGATAATCATAAAACATTTCACGCGAAACAATCACTAAACCGACATGATATGATTTAACGTCATGCAAAAATGTAGCACGCAACTCTTTACTATCGTAATCGATATCTACAATAATATCTAAATCTCTCATATTTTTAATCTCTTGCAAAATCTCTATATCAGAAGGGTTCACAACTTTAATAATCAAATCATGTTGAAACTTTTCATGCACATAAAGAGCGTGATGTACCAAAGATGCGATATTAGAGTGCTTGACAATATTCATATCAATATACAAAAGTATATTTGTACCAAAAGGCTCAGGAAACTGTCCAAGCTCTCTTTTAATTGCCTTATAGACAGAGCGTAGTACTGATGGCTCGCCTACAAGCAAGAGTGTATCATTAGGCTGTATCATACGTCTTCTTGATGGCATAATCAATTTTCGATTTCTATATATAGCCACAATACGCCAATTTTTTTGCTCAATTACCCCAATATGACGATAGACAAAAGAGCTTCCAAAAGGAACAAGCACTTCCATTATTTCACCCTCGCCTATACCGACATTTTGTGCAATAACGGGAACATTTGGTAAATAATCTAGCAGACGAGATGCTAAAAGTTCATTAGCATTAATTAAAACAACATTTGGATCTTCATTTTTCATATTCCATTGGTTTAAAACAACAACCCTGAGCTGTTTTTTAACGACACGAATATTTTTAATAGTATTTTCTACTTCAACCTGATTATCCATTGCAATAACAACTTGGACAAACTCCATCTTCAATACATTTGCCAATTTATAAAAACTTGTAGGATCAAACTCATAAAACTTAAAACGTGCTGGACTCGCATTTTTAAACTTTTTTTCTTTCATCTGAATAATATAATAGATATTTTCACTCGAATATGTTTTGATTACCCTTTGGATAAAATGTTTACCAACCACGCCATGGCTAATAATAAGTATTTTTTTCATTTGACATCTCTTTGGTATGCATCATCACTTTTAATCCATAAAGGTTTTTTCGCTTTTACCCATACTCTATTTTTAAAATAGCCTGTAATCTTTATAAAATTTTCTGATTTTTGATTAGAGGTAAAAGAAGTGCCTTTCTCCCATTCATCAATTTTTTCACCATTGATATCATTATATATAAATGCTTTTGTAGTAGTACGATATGTACTAGCTTCGGTAAGAAAGCTATTTTCAGCATTACTCAAATATATTTCTTTTTTTTGTTTAGTTTTTTCTATATTTTTTTCTTTGCTTTTTAAAAGAGAATTTGCTATTTTTAACTCATTTTCCAAATATTTTACTCTTTTTTTACAGATTTTTAACTCTTTTTGAGATTTTTGATAATCTATACGTAATTGCCTAATATCTTTTACTATAGAATCGATACGCTGTATTTCATCTGCATGTATATTTACTATAAAAATTACAATAATAAGAAACTTCATCATAGTCCTTTTTTTATAAGCTTTACGCCCATTTCTACATGATGTGTATATGGAAACTGATCAAAAAGTGCCATATCTGTCACAGTATGTGTTTTACATAAAATCTTCAAATCCTCTGCAAGCGTCAGTGGATTACACGATATATATACTATATGATTATATCTTGATGCAAATCTACAAGTATTCTCTCCCATACCACTTCTTGGAGGATCAACGAAGAGAGCATTTAAGTTATAACTCTCTATGACAATCTCTTTCATTCTTCTAAACTCTCTAACACCATCGAGTGCTTGCATAAACTCTTCAACACTCATACGTACAAACTCTATATTCTCTACACTATTGCAACGCATATTCTCTTTTGCTGCATTTATAGAAGATTTTGAAATCTCTGTTGCAAGGACTTTATTGAACTGTTTGGCAAAAGGAATAGTAAAATTCCCTGCTCCACAGTAAAGTTCAAGCAGATCACCTGATACTCTTGAGAATCTATCCATAGCCCATGCAATCATCTTCTCATTTACCCTTGGATTTGGTTGGGTAAAACTATTCTCTATATACTGAAATTTATAAATATCTTTATTTACATGCAGAGTCTCTGTGATATAATCCTGTCCAATGATAATTTTTTGCTTGCGTGAGCGACCTATAATAGAAATGCCCAACTCATCTGCAATATCTTTTGCTCTTTTTTCCCATGCAAGATCAAGTCTTCTGTGATACAAAAGAGATACAACAATCTCACCTGAACTTGCACTTAAAAAATCTGCACCAAAGAGCTTAAAACCAATGTCATACTTTTGAATTGCCACAAGAAGCTTAGGCATAAGTTTACTAATATATATATTTACCTGCGGGCATTCATCTATGAGAAGTACACCTTTTTTATCAATACGATTCATAGCATAGAAAATTTCATCATCAGTGTGCCATATTTTAAATTCACTCCTTGCACGATAATGTGCGTCCAGTGACCTATACACAGAGATATCTCCCTGAAAATAGGGTGCAAACCGCGCTTTATTTTGCACTACTTTTTCATCAAGTTGTGCTTCGTATCCATTTTCATAAACCCTACAAGCACCACATTCACCAAAGTGTTTACAATCCAATTTCAATCCTTAGAGAAATATTTATTTTATAGAGGCAATCAAATTGCCTATAAGCAGATTCCAACCGTCAATCAATACAAAGACAAGTATTTTAAAAGGGAGGGAGATCATAACAGGAGGTAGCATCATCATACCCATCGACATCAAGATAGATGCCACAACCATATCTATAACTAAAAACGGTAAAAAGAGTAAAAAACCTATCTCAAACGCAGTTTTCATTTCACTGATAATGAACGCCGGAATAACAATAGATAAAGGAACATCTGCTACACTTTTTGGATTCTCCATCTTTCGTATTCGTAAAAAGAGTGCCAAATCTTTTTCTCTAGTATTTCTAATCATAAAATTTTTAAAAGGCAATGCAGTTTGTACAAAAGCCTCTTCATAACCTATCTCTTGAGCTATATAAGGTTTAATACCCCGTTCATATGCTTTTGTTCCTATAGGTTCCATTACAAAAAAGGTAAGTATCATAGCTAACATGACAAGCAGTTGTGTAGGAGGAACCTGTTGTGTTCCAAGTGCCTGTCGCAAAAAACCAAATACTATGACAAAACGGGTAAATGTGGTCATAACAAGCACCATAGATGGCGCTAAAAAGAGTAATGTCAGAACAACAAGTACATTTAAAGAGGAGACAAGTTGCTGTGGCGTATCTGGTGCTGAAAGGCTAAGATTCACTGTTGGGATAACAGGAGCATCTGCACTAAAAGCCAAGCTACTCAGTGCTAAAAATAGAAAAAGAATTTTTATCATCTTTTCTCGGCTGTTTTATCTAAAATAGAGTTTTCAATATTTTGTGATTCATCACTTTTTTTACCATAAAAATGTAGCTCAACACGTCTATTTTTTTCTCGTCCTGTCGCAGTAGCGTTTGTAGCAACAGGTTGATAGTGTGCAAAACCTGTCGCACTCATACGCGCAGGATCTACTCCATCTAAAATAAGCTCATGCAAAACAGCAAGAGCTCTCGCAGTTGAGAGTTCCCAGTTATCTTTATAGGGACTCTTTGGCCCTGGATCTCTATCATCAGTATGCCCTTGTACATCAACCATTATCTCATTAGGTAATTCTTGAATAATTAAAGTAATACGCTTTAAAAAAAGCAATGCATCTTGATTCTCAATAGTAGCACTTCCTGGTTTAAACAAAAGAGCAGCTGGTAGTTTTATAACAAATCCATCTTGTGCTTCTTTTACAGTAATCGTGGGCGACTGTGTTTTTTCCATCATCTCATTCACATCAGTTGCAGCTTGTTGTACTTTATTAACAACTTCAGTTGTTTCATCTTGTGATTCTATAGGTGTCGCTTCAAGTATTCTTTTTTTTGAAATTTCTGTCTGCGTTCCACCCTCAAGCACACTCATAGCTCCCGAAAGCGAACCAATGGCTTCAGATATTTTTTTTGCATCCATACTAGACATAGAAAGAAGTAACACGAAAAAGCATAATAAAAGGGACATCAAATCCCCAAATGCAGCTAACCATGCAGGCAGACACTTTTCACACTCAGGACATTTCTTCTTACCCATTATCCATATCCACTATTCAAATTGGCTGACACGATCAGCAGGTGCCAAATATGCAAGAAGTTTTGCTTCAAGAACCCTAGGTGCATCACCAGCTTGAATGGACATAATACCTTCAATAATCATCTCTTTTACCATTGTTTCTTCATCATTTCTAATAGTTAAAATATTATAAATCGGCGTTCCAAATATATTCCCAATCATTGCTCCATACATTGTTGTAAGGAGTGCAACTGCCATTGAAGGACCAATTGCTGAAGGATCTGCCATATTTAAAAGCATTGCAACCAAACCTATAAGCGTCCCAATCATCCCCATAGCTCCTGCAAGCCCTGCCCATTGGTTAAATATAGAAGCATGAATTTTATGGCGTGTACTTGTTTGTTCCATATCAATCTCTAGTAAATCACGAATCGTATCAGGTTCACTCCCATCTATGGCCATAGAGAGACCTTTTTTCAAGAACTCATTCTCTTCATTATTTACTTCACTCTCTAGTGCTAAAATACCATCTTTTCTTGCTTTTGTTGCAAACTCCACAAGCTTTTCTATAAGCTCTCCAACATCTTCCTCACCAGGTTTTATAGCCTTCATAAAAATTTTAGTAAACTTTTTCATCTGAGCCGGTTTAAAGGAGATCATCAGAGCTCCGATACTCCCACCGATAACAATTAAGACAGAAGGAATATCGATATATGCACCAATACCAACACCCATGGTCATAGCTCCAAGTAAAAGAGCCATAATCAAAACAATACCAATGACTGTACCTAAATCCATCCAAAAACCTTAATCAAAAATTTTATAATGACATTATAATAGCACAATTACCCTAAAGAGTAAATTTTATTGACTCTTTTACAATATAGAAAACTGAAAAAAATTCACTACAAAATTGAAAGTAAATTTTTAAAACGATACAATACAAAAATCAATTTACATGAAAAAACCTACATAAAGAGTACCTATGAAAAAAGAAAA
>DQUE01000067.1 GCA_015662405.1 Sulfurimonas autotrophica
TTCTTCAAGTTGCAAGAAAAAATAATATCTATATTCCTACAATTTGTTATATTTCAAAAACGACGCCTTGTGCATTTTGTCGTGTTTGTTGTGTAGAAGTTGTAGGAGTAGAGGGGTTTGTTCTTGCATGTAATACTCCTGTAACTGAAAATATTGCAGTAAAAACAGATTCAACTAAAGTGAAGCAAGAGCGTAGAAATATTATGCGACTCTATGGGCTAAATGATGATAGCTTTAGTGAGTCTGATTTGCACTCACTCTCTTTAGCATTTAATGCAGAGCAAGAAGAGTTTTCTGCAGATGCATGGGAGATTTCTTGTATTCCTTCTACATGTGTGCACTGCTCTGCAGGCTGTGCATTAGCGTATGAAGTTCGCCACAATGCAAAAGAGTCTATCTATAGGGTAAAAAACAGTGATGCATTTCATGTATTATGTGGAGCAGGACTCTTTGGATATGACTTTGCAAACTGTGCATCTAAAGATGAAGAAGCATTGAAAAAAGCAGTTGAAGCACTAAAAAATGCAAATGCGATACGTTTTTCTTCGATTATTACAAACGAAGAAGCACATATTTTACAGCTACTTAAAGAGAGGTTAGGGATAAAGCTTTTTAATGAAGATGCAAGATTGTATGGTGAATTCATGGCAGCGTACAGTAGTATTAGTGGTAAACTCCAACACAGTGCATCTCTAGATACGCTAAAAGAGGCAGATGCTCTTATAATTCTAGGTACACGCCTAGCAACAGATAATCCGATGGTTTGTTATGCTGTAGGCAGAGCCTCTCAAAATAATGATGCAAAAATAGTGTATGCGCATCCGATGGAAGATGTTTTCATGAAAAACATTGCAACGCAGTTTATGAAATATGAAGTAGGTACAGAAGAGGGTGTTATGGCACTGTTAGCACATGAACTTCTAAAAAATAGCGAGGTAGATGAAGATACAAGAGCATTTTTAGATGATTTAGATTTGGGCTATCTTGAGGCTGAAAGCAATATCGGTGATGATGAGTTAGAGTGCATGAGAGAATTATTGCAAAGAGGACAAAAGCAAGTTTTTATTATAGGTAGTGATATTTTCGCTCACAAGCGTGCAAAAAATATTGCAAAACTTGCCGCTTTGATTGAAAAATATACTGAATTTTCATTATTGATAGTTCCTACAGAGGTAAACAGTGTAGGTGTTTCTCTTACATGTAGCCTTGATGTTGATGAAGATATAGGCAATATTGTAGCTTATAACGCAGAAGGTGATTTTATAATGTCATCTCTAAATGATACAGACTTGGCAATGCCAGCACTAAACCAGGTAGAAGGGAGTGTTGTTAATATAGATAATCGAGTACTTCCGCTAAATGCGGCAGTTGCATTTGATGGTTATACCCTAAATGATGTTGCAAATGCATTAGGCATTCAAAAAGAAAAGAGTAGCGATTATACAAAAGAGTTAGCGAGTGCTTGTAGACATTCTAGTGAGGACAAGAGAGGTTATAGATTAGAAAAAATCTCTTGCAATGTAGATGGAAAGATAGAGCCTGTTGAAGAGTTGCCTGAATATAACGGTACAGTTATATATAATTGTAATCCTGTTTTACAGTTTAATGCATTTACAAATAAAACAAAGAAGTTAGAAAAAGATACAAGCTTAAGGGGCTCAGCTCAATTTGCAGCAGCTGCAAAAATAGCAGATGGCGATGTAGTTGAAATAAATTTTGCATCAAGAACTATACAACGAGTTTTTAAGCAAGATAAAGAGTTAAAAGGAACTATTGCCTTAAATCCTACATTTGATTTAGGGCAAGAGTATGGTAAATATAGATTTGAAAAATCCAAAATAGTGAGAGCAATATAATGAGTAAAATAATGATAAACATTGACGGAAAAGATGTTGAAACACAAGAAGGACAGTATTTACTAGAGGCAGCTCGTGCGAATGATATATTTATTCCTGCTATATGTTACTTAACAAGATGTAGCCCAACTTTGGCGTGTCGTATATGTTTAGTTGAGGCAGATGGTAAGCAAGTATATGCATGTAATGCCAAAGCAAAAGATGGCATGAAGATTGTTACATCAACAGAAAATATAGAAAAAGAGCGCCGCGCTATTATGGAGGTTTATGATGTAAATCATCCGCTGCAATGTGGTGTATGTGATCAATCTGGAGAGTGTGAACTGCAAAACTATACACTTGAAATAGGTGTTGATTCGCAAAGTTATGCTATTAAAGATGTTGATAGAAGTGCTCATGATTGGGGTCATTTGCATTATGATCCAGGTCTTTGTATAGTTTGTGAGCGTTGTGTAACTGCATGTAAAGATATGATAGGTGATAACTCTTTAAAAACTATTCCAAGAGGTTCTGAACCATTAAGTGCAGAGTATAAAGCAGAGATGCCAAAAGATGCGTATGCGATGTGGAATAAATTAAATAAGTCTGTTATTGGTTTGACAAATGGGACAGATGTTTTGGATTGTACATCTTGTGGTGAGTGTGCTGCAGTATGCCCGGTTGGAGCACTTGTTGATACGCAGTTTATGTACAAATCAAATGCATGGGAGCTAAGACAAGTACCAGCTACTTGTGGACACTGTTCTGCAGGATGTCAGATATCATATGATATAAAACATACAAGCATTGATAATCCAGAAGATAAAATCTACCGTGTAATGAATGAATGGAATTATGTATCACTTTGTGGTGCAGGGCGCTATGGATTTGATTATCAAAATGCTGGTGTTGTCAAAGATGAGAGTGCATTTGCTAATGCTATAGAGGCATTTAAAAAGGCCGATACGATTGCTTTTACCTCTACAATTACAAATGAAGAGGCATATCTGTTACAGCAAATGAAAGAGAAGTTTGGATACAAACTTATTAATCACGAAGCTAAAGCATTCCAAGAGTTTTTAGACAATTATTCACAAATAAGTGGACAGAAACTCTACAAAGGTGATCTAAAAAAAGTGCATGACACAAACTTTATCGTCTCTATTGGATCAGCACTCAAAACAGATAATCCAAATGCACGCTATGCGCTAAATAACTCTTTAACGGTTCGAAAAGGTGCAGGTATCTATTTTCACCCTGTAAAAGATCCGATAATTGAAGGCATAGCAAAATCGATTATGACAGTTACACATGCTCCACTGCAAGAAGAAGTTGCACTCTACTTACTTTTAGATCTTTTTGCAGATAAAACAGCATTACCCGCAGATATTGTTGAGTATCTTGCCTCTTTTCACTCACAAAAAACTATTACAGTTGAAGAGGTTGTCAAAGAGAAGGTTGTTGAAGTCGTAAAAGAGATGCAAGTAAATGAAGAGAGCGGAGAAGAGGTTGAAGTAGAAGTTGAAAAAACAAAAATGGTCTCTAAAAAAGTCTCTAAAGAGGTTGAAGTTGATGAAAATAAGTTGTTAGAAATTCTTGGTGCTGATGAGAATTTTATGGAAACACTTGAGAAAAACTTGAAGAAAAAAGAGAGCTTTGCTTTAATGGTTGGCCCTGATTTATATAGACATCCAAGAGCAAAAAATCTTGCACGTTTAGTGGCTTTAGTTGAAAAATATTCTCAGTTTGAAGTGACAATGATACCGGCATTGACAAACTCACTCGGTGTTGCACTTCTTTGTGATCTTGATGATGAGAGAGGGGAGTACACTGTTGGCTATAACACAGAGGCTGATTTTGTACTCTCTGCTCTTGGTGATGGTGATTTAGATATGCCAGCACTTAACCAACAAGAGGGTACATTGACTTCTGTAAACAAACGTGTCAATCCAACAAATGCTGCATTGGGATATGGTGGATATGAACTAAATGACATAGCAAATGCACTTGGATTTACAGCAGAAAATGTCATTGATTACACTGTGAAACTTCCTACATCTGTAGGTTTTCAGGCAAAAGAGTTTGATAATTTACCAAATCACTATGAAAATGATGGCACTGAAGTACGCGGTTATGTGTTAGAAAATGTAGCAGTTACACAAAGTGATGATGAAAATGTAGATAAATTCAGCGATGACAAGCTAGAAGGATGTATAATTTATTTGGCTAATCCTGTAAGACAATTTACAGAGTTTACAAACAAAGCAACAAACCTTGATGAAGTAAGTGGCATTTACATGAGTGAAGAGTACTTGTCAAAAACTGACTATAATGAGGGTGATAGAGTGACAATAAAAACACAAAAAGGTGAATTGAGTGCCAATATTGTTTGTGATAATAAAATTGCGGGTGATATTGTCGTGTTACCGACATTTGATAAAAAATTAAACGCAGAGGTACTTTTTGACGGTTACCGTTTTAGTACAGCTTCAATCCAAAAGGGGTAATATATGGATACAGCATATCTTATTGAAACGATTATAAAGGTCGTTGTAATTTTACTTATATTTTCTGCATTAGCAGGTATTGGAACATATTTTGAGCGGAAGGTGCTTGCCTTTATGCAACGTCGTTTGGGACCGATGTATGTTGGACCATATGGTTTATTGCAAGTTGCAGCAGATGGTATAAAACTCTTTACAAAAGAGGATATTATTCCTACAAATGTTGTTAGACCTATATTTAAAATTGCACCTGTTATTACAGCTGCGACTGCATTTATGGCAGCAGCTGCAATTCCATTTTTTCCACAGTTTACTCTATTTGGTTATACAGTTCACCCGATTGTTGCAGATGTAAATATTGGTATTTTATATATACTCGGTGTTATGGCAATAGGTCTGTATGGACCTTTACTAGGTGGTATGGCCTCAGCAAATAAATTTTCTTTACTTTCAGCAGCACGTACTGCGGCTGTATTTATTTCGTATGAAGTTGTTAGTGGTTTGGCTATTCTTGCACCTATAATGATGGTTGGTTCATTATCTTTGATTGATTTTAATAACTATCAAGCAGGTGGTATTGCTAATTGGATAGTCTGGTCACAGCCTGTTGCATTTGTACTTTTTTGGATTGCAGCTTTTGCTGAAACGGGACGTACACCATTTCACCTTATAGCAAATGATCATGAGATTATTGATGGTTTTGGTACGGAATACTCAGGAATGAGATGGGGGCTCTTTTTCATTGGTGAGTATGCAAATATGTTTTTTATCTCGTTTGTTATTCCTCTAATCTTTTTGGGTGGATATGGTGATGGTAGTCTGCTTGGTGCATTGGGATTAATCGCAAAAGTAGCATTTTTCTTCTTCTTTTTCTTATGGACAAGAGCTGCTTGGCCAGATGTAAGACCGGATCAACTTATGTGGTTGTGCTGGAAAGTGCTAATGCCATTAGCCGTGATTAATGTTGTAATCACTGGTTTAGTTATGATGTTTTAAGGGGATAATGAATGAAAATGGAACAATTTAATGATAGAAATGTAGCAGATAATGGCTACTTTTTGGTTGATATTGAAGATTATCCTACTGATGGTTGGGGTAAGTTTAAGCGTGTGCTTAAAAGAAGTTTCAAAGGTGAACTTTTTGTAGGTCTTTGGGTTGTCCTTCGTGAAATGATTAAGTTTGATATTCATACAGTACAGTACCCAGAAGAGAAGATGCCAATTGGTCCTCGTTATCGTGCAGTGCATGAGATGAAAAGACTTTGGGAGAGTGATGCTGAGCGTTGTATCGGGTGTGGGCTTTGTGAGAAGATTTGTATCTCAGACTGTATTCGCATGGATACAAAAATTGATGAAAACTCTCGCAAAGAGGTTACTGAATATACAATTAACCTAGGGCGTTGTATCTTTTGTGGCTATTGTGCAGAAGTTTGTCCCGAACTTGCTATTACCCATGGTGGTGAGTATGAACAGGCATCTGAGCAGCGTGAACATTTTGTCGATTATGAGTATATGTTAACCCCACTTGACAAGATGAAGGCCGGAAAGCAGTTAGAGTTTGAAGGTTTTGGTGCTATTACACCACATGAAGATGAGCGTGTTAAAAAAACACCTCTTGCATATTAAGGAGTTTGGATTATGTTTGAAGCGATAGCGTTTTACTTGTTTGCATTTTTAACGATAGTGATGTTTTTTATTACGGTAACAACATCACAGGCGTTATATGCACTGAGTGCATTGGCAGCAGGAATGATTTTTATATCGGCATTTTTCTTTATTCTGGGTGCTGATTTTTTAGGTGCAGTGCAAATAATTGTTTACACTGGTGCAGTAATGGCTCTGTATGCTTTTGGTATGATGTTTTTTGATTCAACACGTGAAGTCAAAGAGAAGCAAGGAAACAAATATATCATTGTTGGGCTCTCAACACTGGCAGCAATTTTAGTTGTTGTCATATTTTCAGCACCTATGGTCTCTGACAAAATAGTTGCACTGTATCCAGCAATAGATGGAGTAGGTAATACACAAGAGGTAGGTTTGGTTTTATTTACAAAATATTTAGTGCCATTTGAAGTAGCTGCAATAATGTTACTTGTTGCGATGGTAGCAGGTATTGTGCTAGCTGGTAAAAAGATGGATCTTTCAATTACACTTATGAGTGATTCTGAGATTGAAGAACAAAAAAATAAAAAGGTACTTTCATGATGGAAATAGGTTTAAATCACTATCTTGTTTTATCTACTATTTTATTTGCTATTGGTTTAGTGGGTGTTATGCGTAGAAAAAACCTTCTATTACTCTTTTTTGCAACTGAAATATTATTAAATGCAGTCAATATTGCATTTGCTGCCATTTCACACTATTATGGTGATTTGACGGGTCAAATGTTTGCATTTTTCGTAATTGCTATTGCTGCTTCAGAGGTTGCTGTTGGTCTTGGACTTCTTATAGTATGGTACAAGCGTCATAGTTCAATCGACTTAGATGCACTCACAACGATGAAAGGATAAAGCATGGAAAAGTATTTATATATAGCACTCTTTGCTCCACTAGTTAGTTCTTTGTTCTCAGCACTCTTTACTGCGACACCAAAGAAGTTATTTACAGGTATTATTGCTAGTGTATTGATTTTTACATCATTTGTTGCAAGCACAATACTTTTACTACATATACTCAAAGGCGGAGAGCCTATACATGTAACACTTATGACATGGATGGCAACTGGAGATTTATACATCCCTTTTGGTTTTGTAGTAGATCAAATCTCTGTTACTATGATGATGGTTGTTACTTTAGTCTCAACTATTGTGCATATCTACTCTATAGGATACATGGATCACGACAAGGGCTTTAACCGTTTCTTTGCATGGTTATCAGCATTTGTGTTTTCGATGATGATTCTTGTTATGAGTGATAATTATGCTGGTCTCTTTATAGGCTGGGAAGGTGTTGGTCTTTGTTCGTGGGGGCTTATTGGTTTTTGGTATCATAAAGAGATTGCCACTTGGGCATCGAATGAAGCTTTTATAATGAACCGTATTGCTGACCTTGGTATGCTTATTGGGATCTTTTTGGTCTATTGGAATACAGGTACACTGCAATATGATGAAGCATTTGCTTTAATGCCATCACTTGATAGCGCAACATTGACATGGATTGGAATATTTTTGTTTATCGGTGCTATGGGGAAATCAGCACAGTTTCCACTGCATACTTGGCTTGCTGATGCGATGGAGGGTCCTACTCCAGTATCGGCACTAATTCACGCAGCAACAATGGTTACAGCGGGTGTCTATCTTGTCGTACGTTCAAATGAGCTCTATAGCTTAATACCAAACGTAGGTCTCTTTATCGCCTCATTAGGTGCTTTTGTAGCACTTTTTGCTGCCTCTATGGCACTTGTAAACCGTGATATGAAACGAATTATTGCATACTCTACGCTCTCTCAACTAGGCTATATGTTTGCAGCAGCTGGGCTTGGTGCCTATTGGGTTGCACTCTTTCACTTAATGGCACATGCTTTCTTTAAAGCTCTTCTTTTCTTGGGTGCAGGGAATGTTATGCATGCGATGCATGATGAGCTTGATCCGTTTAAGATGGGTGGATTAAAAAAGGTGATGAAATGGACATGGATTATGATGACTATTGCCTCATTAGCACTAGCTGGAATCTTTCCATTTGCTGGTTTCTTCTCGAAAGATACGATTTTAGAAGCAGCATTTGCAGAGCACCACTTTGTAATATATGGAGTCCTCCTCTTTACTGCAGGTTTGACGGCATTTTATTCGTTTAGACTAGTAGCACTTATCTTTCACGGAGAAGAGCGTTACAAAATTTTTGGAATTCACCCACATGAAGCGTATAGATTTATGTTGATAGCAATGAGCCCATTGCTTATACTTGCGATGATTGCAGGAGTTTTTCAAGAACCTTTCTTTGCAATGGTTGAAGAGATACTAAGTGCACATGAATACCATATACATTCTCATACAACCTTATGGATAATGTTAGTAGGAACACAACTTTTTGTAGCACTTGCTATTTTGTATGCATATAAAAAGTATGCTACATGGAGTAGTGTTCCAGATGGAACAAGCCCAATAGAAAACTCATTTTTCTATAAACTACTGTTTAATCAGTATTATATTCCATATTTCTATGAAACCTATATTGTAAAACCATATAGAGAAGCTTCTGAACTATTTTGGACAAAAGTTGATCTTAAAATTGTTGATGCAACTGTTGATGGGATTGCAGGTATTGTTTATGGTACTGGTGAGAAAACAAGGCAAATGCAAAGTGGTAATTTATCTACTATGCTAAAATGGATGGTAGCAGGTCTTGTTGGTCTGCTCTTTCTCGCTGTAGCGTTTGGACTTGCAGCAAGATATTCTGATGAGATTATAGTTTTCTTATCAGCTTTAGGAGTGTAGTATATGTTAGATCATATTTTATCGTTATTAATTTTCTTTCCGGCCTTAGCAGCCTTGTTTGGTTTTATGATACAAAAAGAGAGTATGCGTGCATACGGTATCTCAGTAGCTGCAATTGAGTTTGCATTATCATTATGGTTGTGGTTTGCATTTGATGGGAATGTTGCTGGCATGCAGTTTATGGAAAACCTTCCGCTAGTACCTTCTTTTGGGATTAACTATATTCTCGGTGTTGATGGTATTTCGCTCTTTATTATTATTTTAGCAGCCTTTTTTACAATGATAGGAATTGCAAGTTTAACAGATACACCGAATGTTAAGAATATGATAATCACATTGTTGTTTTTACAAATGACTATGGTTGGTGTATTTGCTGCACTTGATGCTATTATATTTTATATTTTTTGGGAACTCTCTCTTGTACCAATGCTCTATATCATTGGTGCATGGGGTGGGCCATTGCGAATATATGCTTCAATAAAATTCTTTTTATATACATTTGCTGGTTCACTTGTAATGCTTGTTGGTATGCTTTTTATGGCATATTTTTATTATCAAGCAACAGGGGTTTGGAGTTTTGCTATCTTAGACTGGTATAGATTGATACTGCCTGAATCATTGCAGTTATGGTTATTTGCAGCATTTTTTATCGGCTTTGCTATTAAAGTGCCGATGTTTCCATTTCACACTTGGTTACCATATGCGCACGGTCAAGCACCAACAATAGGTTCTGTGATACTTGCAGCAATTTTATTGAAAATGGGTACATATGCTTTTATTCGTTTTTCTTTACCGATGTTTCCTGATGCTGCTGCATTTTTTATGGTTCCAATTGCAATTATTGCTATTATTATGATTGTATATACTGCCATGGTTGCTTATGCACAAAAGGATGTCAAGCAGGTTGTTGCCTACTCATCTATTTCACATATGGGTGTTATTATTTTAGGAACATTTGCATTAAATGTTGAGGGTATATCAGGATCTATCTTCTTGATGATAGCGCACGGTGTTGTATCTGGTGCACTCTTTTTACTTGTTGGTGTGATTTATGACAGACGCCATACGAAGATGATGAGTGAATTTGGTGGCTTAGCACATGTAATGCCGAGATATGCAACTATCTTTGGCGTAATGCTGATGGCTTCAGTTGGTATGCCACTTACGATTAACTTTGTAGGAGAGTTTTTATCACTTCTTGGGTTTTATCAGCAATCGCATATACTTACATTGTTAGCAGGTACAGCAATTATTGTCGGTGCTATTTATATGTTAGCAGCATACAAAAAAATGTTTTTTGGTGAAGTGACAAAAGAAGAAAATAAAAACTTAAAAGATGTAAATAAAAGAGAGTGGGTTGCACTGCTTCCACTTGCTGTAATTACTATTTGGCTTGGTATATATCCAAACCCTGTTTTAGCACCAATTGATAACTCTGTAAAATCGGTTGTTCAGTTGATGCACAATAAAGCTACAACAGAGTTGGCTAAAGATCGCATTCCAAATTTAGTGAAACCTAAAGTTGTAATTATAGAAAAAACTATTATAGAGGAGGTTCACTAATGTTAGCGCCAATAAATATTTCACTCGATTCATTAAATGTAATAACTCTTGCTCCTATGCTGATACCAGTTGTAGGTGCATTGTTGATCCTGATGATTGATGTTATAAAGGGTGGACTTCATAAATCACTCTATGTTGTATTGAGTTTACTCTTTTTATCAATGGACTTTTTCTTCTTGCTTGACGCATCAGAGATGTTTACGCAAAATGGTACCGTACTTGGTATGTTTGATGTTATGCTTGTTGATGGTTTGGCAATTTTGTCTCAGTTTATTATAGTTATGGCTTCAATGCTTTTTATTCCGTTGGCACTGACACATAAACGTTTCCATGAATTTACGTATCCTGAATTTTTTGCACTCTTTTTGTTTATGATATCGGGTTTTCAGTTTATGGTTGCAACGGATAATCTTATATTGATATTTGTCGGTTTAGAGACTGCATCTTTATCTCTTTATACACTTATTGCAATGCACAATCGTGATAAATCTTTTGAAGCAGCAGTAAAATACTTTACAATGGGTGCTTTAGCAGCTGGTTTTTTCAGTTTTGGAGCTATGGTGTTTTACGCATTGACTGGTTCAGTAGAGATACATAAAATTGCTTTAGTTTTAACAGCAAACGGGTATGCTGATATAGGGTATGTTTTGGTTGGTGTGGCATTTATGTTAGCTGCATTTGCTTTTAAGCTTTCACTTATTCCTTTTCATACATGGGCACCTGATGTTTATGAAGGCTCTTCGGCATCTATGGCTGGTTACATGTCAATTGTTCCAAAAATAGCTGCTTTTGTCGTTGCAATGCGATTTTTTGAATTTTTAGTACATAGTGGGATTGTTTGGCTTGATATCGTTTTATATGCATTTGTAGTTATTACAATGACAGCTGCAAATATGTGGGCACTTGTACAAACAGATGTAAAACGTATGCTTGCGTATAGTTCTATTTCGCATGCAGGTTTTGTAATGGCTGCAATTTTGATAGGAACTACACAATCAAATAGTGCTCTATTTCTCTACTGGGTATTGTTTACTTTTACAAATCTTGGTTCATTTACCATGCTATGGATATCACGTCAAAAAAGTCTGCCAGAACATCAAATGTCAGATCACTCTTATGATAAATTTGCAGGTATGATCAAAACTGCACCTGTACCAGCATTGATTATGGGATTGTTTATGTTAAGTCTTGCAGGTATTCCTCCATTTGCACTTTTTTGGGGGAAAATCTATATGATTAGTGCTGCAGTTACGAGTGGTTATACAATCCTTGCACTTATTATGGCACTCAACTCTGCAATAGCAGGATATTATTATTTGAAACTTATTGTCTATATGTTTATGAAAGAGCCTGTTGTGGGCAATGATGGACATGTATATGTTTCAAATGCTACATTGGCACTAAAAACTATTATTGGTATAGCAGCTGTAGGAACTATATTTGCTTTTGTTGCCATAAACCCATTATTAGAGTTTATTACGGCTTTTGTCTATAATAGCGGATATTAATAGCTTATAATTTTCAACAAGGGAGAGAGAATTTGTTCAAATGGATACTCTTTACCTTTGTCCTTACAAACTCTTTTGCACTAGAGATCTCTATAGAGAGTGCAAAAGATAACTTCATAAAATATGCTACTCTTGACATTCGAGACAAAGAATCTTTTACATGTAAAGAGATAAAAGATGATCTTGATAGGGTAGAAGAGATTGTCTGTATCTTTTTAAAAAAACCATCACGAAAAATAAAGTATATTCAAAATGACTTTTTTAAAATTGACACGAGTGTGCACAAAGATAAATTTATTGTTCGTATTGCACCTTTTTATATAATAGAGTTGATTCCAGAAATTTTTGATTTAACAAAAGATAATGAGGTTTTCAAAGCACATGTAAAGCGAGCAAAGCAATGGAGCATTATAGGGTATAAAAAAAAGTTTCCACTCTTTACAAAACAAGACTTTTCTCCTTTATCGCTCAATTTTCCTTTTTATTTGGATAAAGATAAATTACCTTATGTAGGAAGCTTGGATATTAAAGGAAATCCAGTACATATTAAGAGAGTAGAAGATGTCAAAGAGTATCTTAGAGTAAAAAAATATTTTGAAAAAAAAGAGTATGAACTTTGCCTTGAGAGCATTGATGATATAGTACAAAACTACCCAAATACACTCTTTAAAGCAGAACTACTCTACTACAAGATAAAAGTCTATGATAAAATAAAAGATTGGGATAGTCTTATTAGTTGTGCAAAAGAGTTTTTGCAAGAGTACTCATCAGATGAAAATATAGCAGAGGTACTCTCTCTTATGGCAAAAGCCTATGCAAAAATTGGACAAAACTCCAATGCAGATTATTTTTTTGATCGTCTGTTTACCGAACATACGCATAATAAATTTGCGCAATGGGGATATATATACAAAGGTGAAATGCTTGAGGAGTCAGGTGCTACAACAAAAGCAATAAAATATTATAAAAAAGCACTCTATGAGACGAAAGATCTTGAAGTAGCAGCAAGTGCAGCATATCATTTAGTATCTCTTTATCTTTCATATAAACCAAAAGAGGCAGTTGTGTATGCTCAGAAGATACTCCAAGCAAAACCTGATTATTTTTTTGAAGATTTTGAATCATCTGTAAAAATGATGGAGGAGTTTGCAAATAAGGGCTACTATAAAACTGCTGCAGCTATTGCAGATGCGTTGTTACAGCAAATTGATGCTACTTATGATGAGTATGAAGTATTGCTTAAAGATAAAGCTTTATGGCTTGCTAAAACAAAAGAAAAAAAGAAAGCTTTGGCTGCGCTGAATGCGTATTTGAAAAAATTTCCTGATGGTGATTTTGTCGATGTTGTACAAACAGTAAAAGATGCATTGTTTTTTGAGGTATCAGATATTAACACGACTGCGAAACTAGCAGAGTTGGACAAACTCATAGAAGAGTACCAAGATGACACTATAGGCAAACGTGCTTTATATGAAAAGGCAAAACTATTACTCAAAGAAGGAAAATATGCACAAGTATTAGATTTACAACAGCAGTTGGAAGCTTTGGATGAAGATGAGTATAGTGATGTAAAACAAATCATTCAAGAAGCGGCAATTGCACAGATGCAGCAATCATTAGAAGAGAAAAATTGTAAGCAGGTGTTGGTTATATCTAATGAATACAATATTACACTTTCGGATAAATGGGATGATGGCATTTATGAGTGTGCTATGAAAGGAGGAGATTTCCAACTTTCAAAAAGTATAGCAGTGAAAAACTTACAATCGAAAAATTTGGATGAACGGAAAAAGTGGTTGTATCGTTATATAAAAGTTGGTTTTGCTACAGGAAACTACAGTGATGTAATTGATGCTGCAAGAGATTTGATAACATTGATAGAAGAGGATAAAGATGCAAAATATAAAGATGTTTATAGGTATCTTTTTGATGCATATGAAAGAGTAGAACAAAAAACTAATATGATTGATGCTATGGCAAAAATTGAAGAGATTTTTGGATTAGACTATAAAGATATTGATCGTTATGTTGCTATGGTAAGGCTTGGGAGTGAGAGAGATGATGACAACATGATTATCTCCTATGCAAAAAAAGTAATGCAGATACAAAAACAATCACACTCGCATGCACAAAGTCCATATGTAGAATTTGCACTCTATCAGGCTTATATGAATAAAAAAGAGTATAGCAAAGCGCTTGGGGTGATGCAGTCTTTAAATAGTGTTAGCCTTGATGCAAGACAAAGAGCAAGACAAAAGTATTTACTAGGAAGTGTACTTAGTAAGCTGTGGAGAGATGAGGAGGCAAAAAAAGCCTATAAAGAAGCGATAAAAGCTGACCCAGAATCATCATGGGCCAAACTAGCAAAAAGTGCTTTAGCACTTTAAGTTTTTAAAGTTCTAAGCAGTCACTTATACTATAAAGTCCCGCTTCTTTGTCTATAAGCCATTTTCCCGCACGAAGTGCACCTTTAGAGAAAGTATTTCTTGATGTTGCAGTGTGGTTGAGCTCTATAAACTCTCCATCATTATAAAAGCCAACTGTATGGCGTCCAACAATGTCTCCACCACGCAGTGCCATAACAGCTATTTCATCCTTGCTGCGCTCTCCGATATTACCATCTCTGCCACTTACTCGTACTCTGTCTAAGTCTAGTCCACGTGCTGCTGCAGCTGATTGGCTTAGTGTGAGTGCTGTACCACTAGGAGCATCTTTTTTATGTCTGTGGTGCATCTCTACAACTTCTATATCAAAACCCTCTAAGGCTGCTGATGCTTGATAGACAAGTTTGTTTAATAGTGCAACACCTAAAGACATATTTGTTGCATAAAGTATAGGCATAACCTCACTTGCCTGTTTTAAGAGATTTAATTGATGGGTATTGAGTCCTGTTGTTCCTATTACTAAAGGTTTTGGTGTTTTTATAGCCTCTTCAAGGAGTATCTCACATGCCTCTGGTAAAGAGAAGTCAATGACTATATCGCAGCTGTTTAAAAAAGCGTGCATATCTGATGTTACCAAAACCGATGGATCAATTGGAAAATCAAGACTATCGCGAACATAGACACTTGATAAACTCATCTCTTGTGTTGTTTTTAAATCTTCAAGCAATAGTCTTCCTACACGTCCACTTGCGCCAAATACACCTACTGTAATTTTTTTCATATTTTGTTCCTTTCATTGAGTAATTTATCGACATAAGAGATAGCACTGAGCGCAGCTACTGCCCCATCTCCTGCGGCTGATACAACCTGTTTTGGTGCTTCTATGCGAATATCACCTGCTGCAAAGAGACCCGGTAGTGATGTTTTCATACTCAAATCGACAATCACCTGCCCTTGTTCATTCACATCGCATAAAAAGCTACCATCTTCTTGCATGAGTGTTTGATTATTTACATCATTGCCAACAAAAACAAAAACACCAGGTACTTTTATATCTCTTATATTACCATTTTTATTTGTAACTTTTAAGCCACTTACTCCATTTGCATCCCCATAAACTTCTGTAGGAGTGGAGTTGAGTACAAGCTCTATTTTGTCATTTTCCTCTACGCGTTTTATGGTGTTTGGTGCTGCACGAAAGCTCTCTCGTCTATGGATAAGATATACTTTTGTACATATTTTAGCAAGATAGAGTGCTTCTTCAAGAGCAGTATCACCGCCACCTATAACAGCGACCTCTTTGCCTTTATAGAAAAATCCGTCACAAGTAGCACAGGTACTGACACCTCTTCCGAAAAATTCATCTTCGCCTTTAAAACCAGCACGACGTGGAGAGGATCCTGTACATACGATAACACTGTGTGCATGCATAGTCGTTCCATCTGATTTGAGAATCTCAAAAAGATTGCTCTTTTTTGATATACGGCTTACTTCTGCCATGTCATGTTGTAATCCAAATTTTTGACACTGCTTAGGCCATGGCATCATTAAATCCATTCCGGAAATATCTCCTGTTACTCCAGGGTAGTTCTCTATCTCTGAACTTTGCGTAATTTGTCCGCCTGGCATCCCTTTTTCATACATTACTACATTTTCAAGTCCACCGCGTGTAGTATATAATCCTGCGGTCAGACCTGCTGGCCCACCGCCTATAATTGCACACTCTAATGTCATAATTTTTTCTCCTGTAGTTCATCTAAATTGTCAAGTTTTCGTATCATACTATTTTGCTTATAAAGAGAATCTTTTGTTCTTTTTATAAAAAACATAGATGGTGAATTGTATATATTGAATCGTTGTATAAATTTTAACGATGTATTTGTCCCACTTCTTAAGAAGATAGTAGTTTTTGTGTTTTTTCGGACTCTGTTATAGTAATCAATTGCAAGAATTGGGAGATGTAAATCCAGATTTGCAAGTTTGTCCATAGTGCCTTTTTCTCGTGATGAGTAAAATATGACTATGTATTCATCTGCGCTCGGTGTAAAAAGATCATTTTTTTCATAATAAACAAACTCTTTAAAGTTAATAAATTTATATTCTGAAAATTTATAGTTAAAGTAAGCAAAAGCACCTGCAATCATTGCGGCACCAAAAAAAGAAGCAAGAAGTGTGGAGAGAGAGAAGAGGCTTTTGCCTCCCTTTCTAGCCACTTTTGTATTACCTGAAATTACGCTAATAGCGCGTCAATTTTTTCTGCAAGAGCTTGTTTCGATTGCGCTCCAACAATTTGATCTACCATTTCACCATCTTTGAAGAACATGATAGTTGGAATGGAACGAATACCAAACTTCACAGCAATATCTTGCTCTTCATCAGTATTTACTTTACAAATTTTCGCTTTTCCATCATAATCTTCTGCTAACTCTTCAATGACAGGAGCAATCATGCGGCATGGTCCACACCATGGAGCCCAGAAATCGACTAAAGATACGCCTTCTTTAAGAGTATCTTCAAAAGTTGCATTAGTTAATTCTATATATTTACCCATTTTGTAAATCCTTTTTGTTTGTTATGAGGGGTATTATACAAGTGTTATTATTAATTTTAATTAAAAGTTTAAAAACTTCCGCTCTCTATTGATAAAATAGGCACACTGCGTATAACCGACTTCTCTAGCAAGTTGCATTACTTCTTTGTCAAACATGCCCACTTGCTCTGGTTTATGAGCATCTGAGCCAAAAGTTATGGGAATTTCAAGTTTGTAAGCCTCTTTGAGAAGCTCTTTTGAAGGGTAGGCTTCACCTGTTGGTTTTCTGTATCCTGCGGCATTAATCTCTAAGACCATATCGGCATCTTTTATGGCAATTAAGGCATTCTTTGCTATTGCTTTTATCTCTTTTGTTGGCATAAATTTAAATACTTTGATAAGATCTAAGTGTCCTACAATATCAAAGAGTTTGCTCCTTGCCATTGATTCTATTGCCTGAAAATATTTTTGCCAGATTGCATCAATATCTGCATGCTCATAGCGACCGATAAACTCCGGATTGTCAAAACCCCATTTATCTATAAAATGCACAGAGCCGATGAGGTAGTCAACATCTGCATTGAGTACCCGCTTATCCATATGCCCTTGAAGATAATCTACTTCATACCCAAGCAGTATAGTAATTTTATCAGCATACTTTTTCTTTGCACTTCGTACATCTTTTTCATACCGTTGCATATCTGAAAAAGTCATTCTGTACTTTGCATCAAAATACATAGGAGCATGGTCAGAAAAACCAAATACTTCAGTATGCTTTTGTATTGCAATTTCTATATACTCATGAATGCTTCCCTCTGCATGGTTACAGAGTGGGGTATGGTTGTGTAGATCTACTTTCATATTTGGTCTCGTATTATATAATTTATGCTATTATAGTGTTAATTAATAAATTATTCAATTATGGAGACTGTTTATGACGCAAGAAGAGCTTGATGCCTTGATGGGTGGTGGTGACATAGATATGGACGAGAATTCTGAAGATGATACACAAAAGCAAGAACCAGATTCTGAGGATATAGGTGAGGATATAGATCTTTCAGCTGAGCCTATAACAAAAGGTGTTGAGTCAGCTAAACTCCCTTTTCCAGCTACTAGTGAAAATAAAATGGTACATCAGTTAGATGATGTCACAAAAGAGAGTGAAGAAAAAGCAAGTGAAATTTTTGATATTATAGAGAATATCAGTGCAGAGTTGATGGAAAAAGAGGAGAGTCTTGGCGGTGTCAATGAGATCTTAAACTCCAATATAGAGCTTTTTACAAAGCTATGTGAAAAATTTCCTGATGTAGAGACTTTTAAAACGCAACTCGAGAAAAATAAAATGGCCGCGGATAAGGTTGAAGAGACTATAGAGGCGTTGCAAAATAGTGGTGACTCTATTATGAATGTGATGGATATCATGCAGTATCAAGATATTCATAGACAAAAAATTGAGCGTGTTATAAATGTTATGCGCGCATTATCAAAATATATGAATACACTCTTTGAAGGCAAGATTGATGATGAGAAACGTGTCTCTTCTGCAATACATATTGCAGGTGATACGCACAATGACTTAGCTTCAACAGATGATATTGAAGCACTCTTAGAACAGTTTGGAAAATAATGAATAAGAAAAAAGTAGAATTACTCTCTCCTGCAGGAACGCTAGAAAAATTAAAAATTGCACTTGATTTTGGTGCAGATGCTGTTTATGGTGGAGTAAGTCATTTTTCACTGCGTATTCGTTCTGGAAAAGAGTTTAGCTTTGAAGAGTTTGCAGAGGGCATCGCGTATGCGCATGAACGTGGTAAAAAAGTATATGCGACCATTAATGGATTTCCATTTAATTCTCAACTAAATCTTTTGAAAAAACATATCATAAAAATGGGTGAGTTGCAGCCTGATGCGTTTATCGTTGCGACACCAGGTGTATTAAAACTCTGTCATGACTTAGTACCAGATATGCCTTTACACCTCTCAACACAGGCAAATGTTATGAATGTGCTTGATGCACAGATATATTATGAAATGGGTGCAACACGTATAATAACTGCACGTGAAATCTCTTTACGTGATTTAAAAGAGATTAAAGCAGCTTTACCTGATTTGGAGCTTGAGGTTTTTGTACATGGTTCAATGTGTTTTGCATACAGTGGGCGTTGTCTTATCTCGACTCTGCAGAGTGGGCGTGTGCCAAATCGTGGAAGTTGTGCAAATGATTGTCGCTTTCCTTATGAAATATATGCGGCAAACCCTGAAACCGGAACGCTTTTTAAGCTTGAAGAGGATGCGGGTGTTGGAACATATGTAATGAATTCAAAAGATTTGAATTTAGCGTCACACATAGAAGAGATTTTAGAGAGTGGTGCGGTGGATTCTATAAAAATAGAGGGACGTACAAAAACAGCATACTATGCAGCTGTAACAGCAAAAGCATACAGAATGGCGATAGATGATTATTATGCAGGTAAAATAGAGAGTGCGCGTTATCAGTATGAGTTGCAATCTTTGCAAAATCGTGGCTACACAGATGCCTACCTTGTTTCACGACCATTTGAAAAACATGATACGCAAAGTCTAGATTTTACCATGCAACTTGGAACGCATCAGGTAAGTGGCGTTGTTAATGCAGAGGGAACACACTTTTTATGTAAGTATAAAACAGTTCCAGGTGATGAGATGGAGGCGGTTTTTCCATTAGGCACTAAAGTGGCAATTGTAGAGAATGCGATAGGCTCTACGTACGAGAGAGATGGAAAATTCTTTTTGAAGTTGAAGAAATTAAGAGCCCAAAATGGAAAAATATGGGAGGAAGTACATAGTGGAAATACTAATCCGATAGAGCTTCCAACAAAATTTCCCCCATACACATTCTTTAGAATTCCAGCGAATGCTCAGATGAATACAGCTCCAAAAAAATAATAGATGAAAAAGAAGGGTGACAATATGAAGTTTGTATCAATAGTAATTGGTTCAAAAAGTGATTATGAGGTGATGAAGTCGTGTTCTGATACACTAGAGGCGTTTGGTGTGAGTTATGAGATGGTAATATCATCAGCGCATCGTTCACCTGAGAGAACAAAAGAGTATATACAAGAGGCAGAAAAAAAAGGGGCACAGATCTTTATAGCCGCTTCTGGAATGGCTGCACACTTAGCAGGGGTTTTAAGCTCAAAAACTATTAAACCTATCATAGGGGTTCCTATGTCAGCTTCGGCTTTAAGTGGAATAGACGCACTGCTCTCAACTGTTCAAATGCCTGCTGGAATGCCTGTTGCTACAGTTGCTATAGGAAAAGCAGGAGCGATTAACTCTGCATACTTGGCAATGCAGATACTCGCGCTTGATAATGAAGAGTTGCGTATTAAGCTCAAAGAGGACCGTATTGCCAAAGCAAAAAAAATTGAAATGGATTCTTTAGAGATAGAAACTATTATAAAATAGCTAAATCATAAAAGAGGGGGAGTTTACAATGAAGTGGATGAGTGATGATGAGTACAGTCAATTAACAGGATTAGATAGTACTTCTATAGAGGATTTGATTCAGCGAGGTAAATTGAGTGTAAA
>DQUE01000062.1 GCA_015662405.1 Sulfurimonas autotrophica
CGTTTCTATCAAGAACACACCCTATGTACCTACCATCAGTTACAGAAAATGCAGCTGGACCATCCCATGCTTCAAACACAGTAGAGTGGTATTCATAAAATGCACGCAATTCAGGATCCATATGTGGAGCATTTTGCCATGCAGGAGGAATAACAGCGCGAACAGCTTTAAAGAAGTCCATGCCATTAACAATTAAAAACTCAAAAAAGTTATCTGCTGAAGCACTATCAGATGCACCAAGCTGTAAAATTGGGAGTAGTCTTTTAATCTCTTCATCGCTAAAGACTTCACTTGTAATTGACTCTGATTTTATAGCTACATTAATACGGTTTGCTTCTACTGAATTGATCTCTCCATTATGTGCTACAGCACGAAACGGTTGTGCTAAGCGCCACTCTGGAAGTGTGTTAGTAGAAAATCTTTGATGAAAAAGTGAAAAAGAGATTTTAAAATTTTCATCTTGCAAATCTTTATAAAACTCTTTAATATGTGTAGGCATTACAAGCCCTTTATAAGAGAGGACTTTAGAGCTCATAGAAGCTATATAAAAATCTCTATCATGTATTAATGCATGCTCTGTCTCTTTACGAGAGAGATATAAAAGTGCATCAAATCTATTAGTAGCCATTATTGAGTTTGGAACGATAAAAAGCTGTACAATAAAAGGCAGTGTTGCCAATGCTTGATCACCTAATGCATTCGTATCTACAGGAACATCACGATGTAAAACAACCTTTAAATCATTATTGATACAGATAGATTCAAGAGTAGCTAAATGTTCTTTATCTTTTGTAAAAACAGTTGCCACAGCAAATTGACTAGGAAGTTCTATACCCTTTTTTTGTGCCTCTTTCTTTAAAAACTCTGTTGGCATTGAAAGAAGTAATCCACTACCATCTCCTGTTTTTCCATCTGCTGCTACAGCACCACGGTGCATCATACGTTCTAACGCAGTAACTGCATCGTTTAGTGTTTTGTGTGAGGGCTTGTTTTTAATATTAGCAACAAGACCAAAGCCACAATTATCCTTAAACGATCGTAATAAATCATGATGTTCAACCATTTTAACTCCCAAATTTGTAAATTTTACACAAAAAAGATATAAATTTAATCTCTTTTTAAAGAAACTTAGTCTATTTAGACAAAGCACACAAATTATACTTTCTTTTGGTTTAAATAAGCATAATAAGTGTAAAATATTTTAAACAATTTAGTAAAGTGTGTATATAGGAAGCAATTAAGTGCAAGGTTTTATTATCAATTTACATCGAGTCAAAGATGAAGATTTAATAGTAAATATTTTATCAGATACCAACTTACAAACCCTTTATAGGTTCTATGGTGCGCGCCATGGTGTCATAAATATAGGCTTTAAAATTGATTACGAAATGGAAAGCTCCCCAAAGTCTACGATAGGAAGACTTAAAGATGTCATACATGTAGGATATCCATGGATTAATGATTATAAACTTTTGCGTTTATGGCAGGATTTTTTAGGGCTTTTTTACAAACATCTCAAAGACTCTGAAGATATAGGCTCTTTTTATTTTGACTTAATTCAGGAAGCTTCTCAAAACTGGAACAGACAAAACCCAAAACGTGTAGCAATTGAATCATATGTGAAACTTTTAGCACATGAAGGACGACTCCATAAAGATATGCACTGCTTTTTATGTGCTAAAAAAATAGATGGCAACCCCTCTTTGTTGCGTGCATATCTCCCCACCCATGAACACTGCTCTAAAACTATGCCAATCAATAAAAATGGACTAAAAGAGCTATTTGAGAGTAGATCTTCCCTTTTTCTTACCAATGACGAAGTTACTAGGCTTTGGAACATTTTAATGGAGGGACTCTAATTTATGGGCTCTTTTATTATACTCAACAATCATACCGTGAAATCTAGCATAGACTAAGTTTAATTCTCCATCTCCAAAGGCTTCTCTTAAACCATCCTCTAAAAAAAACTTATACTCTCTATATCGCTTAAACTCAATGCCAAATAACTTTAACAACCTCTTTGTATAACTATCTACAACCATCTCTTCTCTATAGCAAGCATAGCACAAAATCGCATCTGCACTCTCATCTGCAATACCCTTTTGCATCAAAAGCCACTCTCTTGTCACCTGCTCTTCAAAGGAGTGAAAATTACCAAATTCATCGTGAATATTTTTTGCAAGTGCTAAGAGTCTTGGAGCTTTTTGGTTATAAAATCCACTTGGTCGTATAGCGTTTTTCAACTCCTCTTCACCCAAAGAGCAAAATGCCTCTAGTGTTAAAAAACCCTTGAGATTACCGAACGACTTTTCTACATTTTTCCATGTTGTATTTTGCGTTAAAATTGCCCCAACTACCACTTCAAATGTTCCTGCATTTGGCCACCAGTACTTTGGAGAATCACGCAGTAGATCTTTTTCATTTAAAAAGTTATATATCTCCAAAGCACTCTTTTGCACAAAAAAACTCCCTTAGCAACTTCTCTTTGCAACAAGAGAGGCCACGCGGGTCTCTTCACCTCGTAAATTTTTATCGTCTCTCTCTTCATAGTAGATAATATCAAGACCTATAAAAGCATGAAGGAGTTCATTAACTCTCAAGAGATATTCAGGGTTTGCAGGTTGCTTGAAGTCACCATGTGCTACGATAAAAGTCTCAAAAATAAGCACTCCATTTGGTTTGAGTGCCTCTTTTATTTGAGGAAACAGCCGTCTGCTGAGATAGTTAATATTGACAACCAAATC
>DQUE01000107.1 GCA_015662405.1 Sulfurimonas autotrophica
CGAGAGATTTTATAATGCCAAAACCACGTTTTATATTTATAAAACAAAGCAACTCTTTTAGTGTATATGCAAAAAATCTTGAGGAACTGAGTATAAATCAGGTACACAATATAGAAACGTTTGTAAAGATACGACAAGGTTACTTTAATTTTGAAACATATACTTTTGCTATCTATAAAAAACTTGAGTATTATGAGTTTGTAAAACTTCTTGATCTATTACATGTAGAGGTTTTTCTTCAAGAGGATATACTAGATATTCAAAGTAGTGCTAAAAAATGTAAACTATAATGTTACTATTTAACACATGGATATGATTTTCTACAATATAAATGTTTATATTTGTAACACTTACGAAATCATAGCTTCTCTTTTGGATATAATACCTGCAAATTAAATTGACAATAGGAAATGTTATGGGATTTAGAGAAGAGTATAAAGCGCATGTAGAAGAGAGAGCTGCACTTGGTGTGCCTCCACTACCTCTTACTGCTGAGCAAACAGTAGAAGTTATTGAATTTATCAAAACAGGTGAGTATGTTGAAGAGATGCTAGATCTCTTACAAAACCGTGTATCTCCAGGTGTAGATGATGCTGCTTATGTAAAAGCTGCATTTTTAAATGAATTGGCATCTGAAGAGCATCATGTAGAAGCGATTCCACCTGAAAATGCTGTTGCTATGCTCGGCATGATGCTTGGTGGTTACAATGTAAAACCATTAATCGATGCATTGACATCAAAAAATGTAAAAGTTGTTGCAGCAGCTATTGAGGCACTTTCAAATACATTACTTGTTTATGATGCATTTAATGATGTAGAGGAGCTACACAAAAAAGGTGTGACTGCAGCTACTCATGTTTTAAATTCATGGGCTGAAGCTGACTGGTTTACTCAAAAATCTGCTCTACCTGAAAAAATGACTGTAACAGTATTTAAAGTTCCTGGTGAGACAAATACTGATGATTTGTCTCCGGCATCTGAGGCATTTACTCGTTCAGATATTCCTCTGCATGCAAACTCTATGCTTGCAGCAAAAATGGAAGATCCTATCGGAACTATCAATAGACTCAAAGAACTTGGGCATCCTGTTGCATATGTTGGTGATGTTGTAGGTACTGGTTCAAGCCGTAAGTCAGGTATCAACTCTGTGCAATGGCATATGGGAGAAGATATTCCAGGCGTACCAAACAAACGTACTGGTGGTGTTATTCTTGGTGGAACAATTGCTCCAATTTTCTTTGCAACTGCAGAAGATTCAGGTGCATTGCCAATAGAGCTTGATGTTTCTCAAATGGAAATGGGTGATGTAATTGATATCTATCCATATAAAGGCGAGGCACATAAAGATGGTAAGTGCATTGCTACATTTAAACTAAAGCCTAATACAATTACTGATGAAGTGCGTGCAGGTGGTCGTATTCCACTTATTATCGGTCGTGGACTTACAAACAAAGCACGTAGCGTTTTAGGAAAAGCTCCTGCAGATGTTTTCTTAACTCCAGATCAACCAGAAGATACTGGTAAAGGTTATACCTTAGCACAAAAAATGGTTGGAAAAGCTTGTGGAATGGATGGTGTACGTCCAGGAACATATTGTGAACCTGAAATGAGTACAGTTGGTTCTCAAGATACAACAGGTCCAATGACGAGAGATGAAATAAAAGAACTTGCAGCACTTGGGTTTAATGCAGATTTAGTACTGCAAACTTTCTGTCATACCTCAGCGTATCCAAAACCATCTGATGTAAAAATGTTTCATACACTTCCAGACTTTATTGCAAACCGCTCAGGTGTTGCTCTTCGCCCTGGTGATGGAATCATTCACTCATGGCTAAATAGAATGGTTCTTCCAGACACTGTAGGTACTGGTGCAGATAGTCATACTCGTTTTCCTATTGGTATCTCTTTTCCTGGTGGTTCAGGAATTGTTGCATTTGCAGCTGTTACAGGTTCTATGCCTCTAACTATGCCAGAATCAGTTCTTGTAAAATTTAAAGGAAAAATGCAGCCAGGTATTACATTGCGTGATTTAGTGAATGCTATTCCTTACCAAGCAATAAAAGAAGGTTTGTTAACAGTTGAGAAGAAGGGTAAGAAAAATATTTTTGCAGGTCGTATTTTAGAAATTCAAGGATTACCTGACTTAAAAGCTGAGCAAGCATTTGAACTCTCAGATGCATCAGCAGAGCGTTCTGCTGCAGCATGTACAGTTGCGTTAAATAAAGAACCAGTTATCGAATACTTAAAATCTAATATTACACTGTTAAACTCTATGATTGATGCAGGATACGAAGATCATCGTACATTAGCACGTCGTATTGTGAAGATGGAAGAGTGGCTAGAAAAACCAGAACTTATGGAAGCTGATGAAGATGCAGAGTATGCAGCAGTGCTTGAAATTGACCTTGATCAAATAACAGAGCCTATTTTAGCATGTCCAAATGATCCAGATGATGTTGCTACACTTTCAGAAATTTTAGCTGATCCAAAACGTCCACATAAAATTGATGAAGTATTTGTTGGTTCATGTATGACAAATATTGGTCACTACCGTGCGCTTGGCGAAGTACTAAAAGGTGAGGGTGCTGTTCCTACTCGTTTATGGGTTTGTCCTCCGACAAAAATGGATGAAAAACAACTTGTAGAAGATGGTTATTATGCAATATTTGGTGCTGCTGGAGCACGTACTGAACTTCCTGGATGTTCATTATGTATGGGTAACCAAGCACGTGTCTCTGATGGTGCGGTAGTATTTTCAACTTCAACAAGAAACTTTGACAACCGTTTAGGTAAAGAGGCAAAAGTTTATCTTGGGTCTGCTGAACTTGCAGCAGTATGTGCACTTCTTGGAAAAATTCCAACAAAAGAAGAGTATTTAGAATTGACGAAAAAAATAGAAGGTAAAGAGAATGATATTTATAAATACTTAAACTTTAACCTTATCAAAGATTATAAATTAGATTAATTTCCAATCTTAATGGAAACGGACTTTGTCCGTTTCTTATTCGCTTATAACATCATACTCGTCTGGTATGTATGGTATATATTTTTCCTTAGCTATCTTTTTATTTATTTTCTGGTGATCAAAAATAATTTCTACATGATTTTCTAATGCATCTTTATATGCAATAGATTGTATTGTTTCATTATCTGTAGTAATAATATACTCTTTGTTTCTAAATTTTGCCAAATATCTATTTGTATCTATTTTTTTTGCATTATGAATAATTTTAAAGAGGTCAAAATTTTCATTAAGATGTTTAATGATTGCTTGTTCTAATTCTGGTTC
>DQUE01000132.1 GCA_015662405.1 Sulfurimonas autotrophica
TGAAATTAAAAGAACTTGTAAATATGACGATAGCTTTACAGCAGAGCTTTTTGAGCAAGAGTATGTTTAAGGTTTATTTTAAATTTCATTGAATTTGGCTGTTTGATTCGAAATATGACATTAATTTTTGTTAGGCACTTACTATATTAACATTGATTAGCTATAATTTCGCAAAAAGAAATAAATGAAAAAAACAATACTACTAGGTTCCATCTTCACTGCAAGCTTATTGTTTGGGTACGAAGTTGACCCTCAACTTGCAGCTGAAATAGCTGCTGCTAAAGCAGAAAAGACAGCCGCAGAAAATAAGTTAAAAGCATTAGAAACAAAACTGCCACAAAACCAAGATATTATGACATATGCAAAATTTGGATATATCAAAACTGATGGAAATACAAATACAGAAGTTGCTTCTATTGATGGAACTGTAAAAAAAGCATGGGGGAAGAATAGTGTAAAATTTATTTTTGATGCGCAGTATGGAAAAACTGAGTCAATTGTAAACAAGAAAAAATATTTGACAGAGCTTCAATATGCATATTTGTTCACAGAGACACTCTCTTTTGCTTATATTGTAGGATATAAAGATGATAGTTTTTCATCATATGACTACCAAGTATATACAGGTCCAGGTGCTAAGTGGAAAGCACATTCCTCAAATAGACAAAAACTTAACTTAGAAGGTTCAATACTTTTTTCACAAGATAAGTTTATAGATGTAACTCCTCTAGAAGATGAGAAAAATACTTATAGTTCATGCCTAATAAAACTTGCTTATGAACTGAAGATTATAGAAAATTTAACATTTAATCAAAATATATCATATAGATCAGCAATTGAAGACTCCAGTAACTATTTTGTCCTTAGTGAATCGAAACTATCTAGTAAAATCTCAGATATCTTTGCAATTGGTATAAGCTATAAAATAGACTATACAAATGAAGTTTCTCCAGGAATCGAGCAAAGAGACAATACTTTGAGTGCTTTTTTGAGTGTAGATTACTAAGATACTTTTGCTTTGCCTAAATGTTTTGTTTTCGGCTCTGCTTTATTTTAAAAATTGAATTTCTTGAAAGGATTACTTGTGCTTTTTGCGTTTTCTCTGTAGATTTTTGATGGGAATATAAAACTCTAAATTTCCAACTCTTTGGATGGCTACTTCTTTACATGTAAGGAGCTTTTGTAAAGTATCTTTGCTTTTTTCATCGAAAAGTAAGTGAATATCATCGATTGTTAAAGGTCGTTTATCAAGTGTATTAAGTATCTCTTCTTTTGTATAGTATGAGTTGTTTGGTTCTGCATGAATTCTTGAAGCTATGTGTATTGGTAAATCTGCATCAAAAGAGAGAGCAATGTTATGCAATTCCTTGTAACTGATACCTGTAACTGGGTATGCGGGTGGTCTATCTATAGTTCCTATATCTACTCTTTGGCATTTAATTTTATGCAAAACCTCATTAAGCTTTTGGATCTCCTCTTGTGTGTCATTTAATCCATGGACAAAAAGTATCTCTATAAAGAGTTTTCCTGAATAGATTTTTGAAAATTCTATCACTTTTTGTATAACATGCTCTACTTTTATAGAGGGGTGTGGTCTATCTATTTTTTTGAAAATATCACTGCTTATAGCATCAAGAGAGAGTTTGACTTGATCAAGTTTTAAAAGAGAATGAAAAACATTTTCATGTACAAGAGTAGCACTGTTTGTCAAAATAAGGGTTTGCTTCTCTTTTTTAATTTCATTAATTGCATCTATAAGTTCATTCAAATAAGGATAGAGTGTAGGCTCGCCATTTGCCGTAAGTGTTATAACATCTATCGTATCATGCAAATATTTTTTTAATTCAGTAATTATTTCATCAACTGTAATGATGAGTGTTTGCTTCTCAACTGTTGGACTTGGAGCGAGTTCACAGTAGAGACAGTCAAAATTACACTGTTTTGCTAAGGGAGAGAGATCGACTCCCAAACTCATACCAAAACGGCGTGAGTTTATAGGACCAAAGATAATATTATTTTTTACTGACACGGTGGCACTCTTGGATAAAGTGCTTTGCATTTTCAACTAGCACATCAGGAAGAATTCCATGACCAAGATTAAATATGTGACGCTTACCCTGCATTACATGTTGAATATCTTCTACAGCTTCCGTTGTTGCCTCTTTTGAGTAAAGACGACATGGCTCCATGTTTCCTTGGAGGACATATCTATCACCCAGCTTCTCTTTTGCAAGTTCCATAGGCGTTGACCAGTCAACACCAAAAACATCAAAGTTTCCATAGACTTTGTCCAAAAATGCAGGAACACCTTTTGGAAACATTATTATTGGTATTTGAGGATATTTTTCTTTGAGATACTCAGCAATTTCTACCATATATTTCCAAGAAAATTCATCATATTTACTTGGTTCTATCGCAGCAGCCCATGAGTCGAAAATTTGTACAACATCTATGCCAGATTCTATCTGCTTTTGCATATAGAGTTTTACAACTTCAGTGACTTTTGCAAGAATTTTATGAAGTAGTTCAGGATTTGAGTAGATCATTTTTTTACATATGCTGTATGTTTTTGTTCCTTCTCCCTCTATCATATAAGTCGCAAGTGTCCAAGGTGAACCTGTAAAGCCTATAAGGGCTTTATCTTCTGACAATTTCGCTTTTATAAGTTTAATAGTTTCATACACGTATGTAAGTCTATTTGCTGCTTCTTCACCACCTATGAGTCTCTCAAGATCTGCTTCACTCCTAATTGGATGAGAAAACTTTGGACCCTCTCCTTTTACAAAGGATAAATCCATTCCCATCTCATTAGGTACAACAAGAATATCACTAAAAAGTATGGCAGCATCAACATTAATTATATCTACTGGTTGCAGTGTGACTTCACATGCCATTTGTGGATTGTGACATAGCGTTAAAAAATCTCCCGCTTTGGCTCGAGTGGCCATGTATTCTGGAAGATAGCGACCGGCTTGTCTCATCATCCATACTGGAGTATATGGTGTCTCTTTTCCAAGGCATGCATCTACAAATATTTTATTCATTTTTTTCCTTTAATGCTTATGCCCAACTTTACTTAAAAAGTATAAACCAACAGACACAGCTGTGATTGATAATGCTAAGTAAAGAAGATCTAGTGGAGACTGGTAACTTGCAAGTCCGACTTTTTTAAAAAAACCTACAACAAGAACCATTACAATAACTTTAGAAATTTTATCTTTGAGTTGATCAAGTGAATGGATAGATAAGATTTTGTTTTGTCTTGTATTGTCTTCTCTTGCTGCATCTATATCTGAAATAAAGAGTTCATATAAACCAAATGAGAAGAGTAGCATCACAACTCCAATGAGGTACAGGTCTACAGCACCTATAACTCCACCCACAATCAACTCATGAAAATGCTCTGGATGATGATGGTTTATATAGGTGTTTATAACAAGTTTTGCTGTATCGTAAATGTCAAAACTTGCAACAATAAAAAGTGCTATCGCACCAATAATGCCAAAAATTACGGCCATCAGTACCATAAAACGTGAACTCCATAAACCACTTTCAAATATTTTTTCTAACATCTAAACTCCTTCCTCTATTTCTATCCATTTTTGTGCAATTCTTACTGCATTTGTAGCAGCACCAACTCGTAAATTATCAGCGACTACGAACATATGTAGCATATTATTTGAAAAAAGATCATCTCTTATGCGTCCGACAAAAGTTTCATTTTTATCTATACATGTAGCAGGCATAGGGTAAAGCGCTTCATCTGGGTTGTCTAAAACGACAATATTTGGAGCTTTTTTTAATATTTCTCTTGCCTCATTAGCATCTACTTGTGAATCAAAAGTCATAGTGACTGCTTCAGCATGACCACGAAGTGTCGGTACGCGAACGCATGTAGCACTCAGCGCTATCTCTTTGTGCATGATTTTTGTTGTCTCTTTAACCATTTTCATCTCTTCTTTTGTGTATCCATTGTCTGTGAATACATCAATTTGAGGAATAACGTTGAGTGCTATTTGTTGGTTAAATGCTTTGTGCTCAGCTTCATTGAGTTTAAAAGCAAAAAATGCCTGCATTTGATTGACTAGCTCTTCCATTGCAGACTTTCCTGCTCCACTTGTTGCCTGGTATGTATCTACATCCACACGAACTAAATCATAAGCTTCATCAAGCGGTTTGAGTGCTTGTACCATTTGAATAGTTGAGCAGTTTGGATTGGCAATAATCCCACTCTCTTTCCATTTAGCAATATCTTCGGGGTTTACTTCAGGGACAACTAAAGGAACATTCTCATCCATTCTAAAGTGAGAAGTATTGTCAATTACAACAGCACCAGCTGCAACTGCTGCAGGTGCAAACTTTGCACTTACACTACCACCAGCACTAAAGAGAGCTATTTCAATTGATTCTTCTTCAAAAACTTCGTTTGTTAACTCTAATATATCAAGTTTTTCTCCATTGTACTCTACTTGCTTGCCAACACTTCTAATACTTGCTAGTGGAATAAGCCTATTTACAGGAAATGCAACCTCCTCTAGTACCCTTAAAAGCTCTTCACCGACTGCACCATTTGCACCGACAACAGCCACATTATATTTTTTCATTCAATTTTCTCCTATTATTATTTTCTAGTATCTAAATAGAGTTCATCTTTTTGAATTTCATTATTTTCACTTAGGATGACAGATCGCTCCACTACAGAAAGCAGTTCACGAATATTTCCTGGCCAATTATACGATAAAAGCTCATTTTTTGCACTCTTTGAGAGTGTTTTATTTGCAAAACCATATTTTTGACAGTTTTGGATGATCATCGCTTGGGCTATATCTAAGATTTCATCTTTTCTTTCTCGTAATGGAGGAATATGCAAAGGAATGGTATTGAGCCTGTAGTATAAATCTTCTCTAAATTCACCATTTTTTATTTTTTCATCCAAGTTTGCATTTGTTGCTGAAATAATACGCACATCTATTTTTATAGATTTTGAAGAGCCAAGCCTACGAACTTCTTTCTCTTGTAATGCGCGAAGAA
>DQUE01000046.1 GCA_015662405.1 Sulfurimonas autotrophica
CAAAAGAGCTACCAGATGCAAAAATAGACATCATTGTAGGCTTAAAGCTCGCTGGAAAAATCCTCTCACCTATGCCCAATGTAGACAAAGTGATAGATATTCCCAGAAAACTACTCCTAAATCCACTTAAGATGTTTCAATACATAAAAAAAACAAGAAGAAAAAAGTATGATGTTGCCTTCAACATCTCCGGTGGCTCTACAAGTGCCCAAATTGTAACAGCACTTGTTAAAGCAAAATATAAAGCTAGTTTTGCAAGTGACAAACTTTGGGTAAACTTTACACATATGCAAGAGCGTGGAGAATCAACATATAGACACGCAGGACTTGAAACACTAGAATTTTTACGTTTTTTTCATGTAGCAGTACCACAAAAAAAACCAAACTTAGATATAAAACTCACACAAGATGAGATAAAAAAAGGAGAATCTGAGCTAAAGACACTCTTACATAGAAACAACATTGCAACAGATAAAAAGATTATCGCACTCTTTAGAAATGCAAGATTTGACAAAAAAATCTCTGATGAGTGGTGGAGCAAATGGATAGATGCTCTACTCAAAATTAATCCAAACATTCTCTTTGTAGATATACTCTCCCCTGATATCCCCACAAAACTTAATGAAAAAGTTATAGAGTATGCAAACAAAGATTTAAGAGTATTAGGAGCATTTTTTCGAGCATGTGATCTCTATGTAAGTGCAGATACGGGTCCCATGCACCTCGCTGTTGCTTCAGGTGCAAAAGTTTTGGCTCTTTTTAATGAAACAGATATGGAAGTTTATGGTACTTTAGGAAAAAGCAACAAAACAATAGATATAAAAAATCTCTCCCCTCAAGAGGTAGCCAAGATAACAACTAGCCTTATTGGGTAGAGCTGCAAAGAAGAGTATTATAATAATCAACAAAAAAGGAAAAAGATGATACTATCAAAAAAGAGCATCAAAGAGATTTCATTTGATCACTATATTTTATATCTTATGATTGCATATGCCTTTATCTTACCGATTTCGCGCGCAGGTATATCTATTCTTACAGCTATACTTTCTTTAATGTGGTTATTTGATAAAAATCTCAAAGAGAGATTTTTATCACTTTTAAACATAAAGGTTATTGTAGCACTCTTTGCTTTTATTGGAGTGTTGATCCTTTCACTTATCTGGAGTACAAACCTAGAAGAGGGACTCCATACGCTTAGAAGATATTGGTATCTCTTAATAATCCTGCCTTTTGTCTCCTACATAAAAGCTTCAGATATAGCAAAGATCATCTCTGCTTTTTTATTAGGCATGGCAATTAGTGAGATAATATCTTATGGGGTGTTTTTTGAGCTATGGAGTACAAAGCACTCATCACCAAATGATCCTACACCCTTTATGAATCATTTGCAATATAGTATGTTTTTGGCTTTTGTATCACTTTTATTATTAAATAGAGTCTTTTTTTCGCAAAATAATCTCCATAAAATAGGATACTTCTTATACTTTTTATTCACAACATCAAACCTTTTTATAAATGGCGGAAGGACTGGACAAGTTGCTTTTATTGTAGGAATTGTTACTGTGGGACTATTAAATATTAAGCACAAACTACTTGCAGTTGGAGTGATTATTGTTTTATCTATTGCTATTTTCAGTAGCGCTTATCAATTTAGTCATGTCTTTCAAGCAAGAGCAAACCAGACCTTCAGTACAATAAAAAAATTTACAAGTCAAAATGACAATCGATTTCAAACCTCTTTTGGAGCAAGAGTAGCATCATGGACAGTAGCAACAAAACTACTACAAGATAATCCAATACTAGGCACAGGACTTGGATCTGAAATGGATGCTCTTAAAGAAAAAATCGATACAAAAAACATTAAACTCTTCAAACACCCATTAATATACAATATAGTCAATTACCATAATGATTATATTTCATACACAGTGAGTGTAGGTGTTGTTGGTCTTATACTCTATCTAAGCATATTTATAACAATAGCTATGTTAAAGATTCAAAACAGGGAAATTAATAACCTAAAATACATCTTCATTGCAGTTTTTATGACATCAACCATGTTTGAGCAGATGTTTTCTGCACAATTTCCCATTGCACTATTTGCTCTTTTTAGTGGCATATTTATTTCAAGTTCAATTACAAGGAATAATACAGATGAAAAAAATTAGTATCTCTATTTTAAACAAATTAAGAATTGATTTTAAAAAGAATACAAAATTCACCTATTATATGAAAAATATTTTTCAACTTTTTATACCAAGTTTTTTTTATAGAAAAAGACTCTCTTCGCTTGTAAATAATAAAAATATTGATGAGTATATTCTTAAAAGAGTAAACTACTACAATAAAATAGAAAAAAACTTTTTAGTAGATGAGAGTGCAATATCCATTACAAAATTTCAAAAAATAGAAAAGAAAAAAACCTATTATTTTGATCTATTGCTATATCTACGATACTTTCCACCTATACTCAAAATCTCATATCTTTTTGGAGATATTACCTCTGTTCCAAACACTCCTAGTTTTGTAAAAAGTAGGCCTATTCAAGGAAATAATCAAAACTCTATCTTAATGAAACTCAATAAAGTAAGACACTTTATATTTGTAAATGATACGATTCGATTTGAAGATAAAAAAGATATTCTAGTATGGAGAGGTAAGTGCTATACTAAACATCGCAAAAAGTTTATTCAAGAGTTTTATAATAAACCCTATTGTAATGTTGGACAAACAAATACCAAAACAGATACTGATCTCCCTTGGCAAAAAGATAAAATGCAACTTCAAGATCAATTGTCATACAAATTTATATTAGCAATCGAAGGCAATGATGTGGCATCAAACCTTAAGTGGATTATGTCTTCAAACTCTTTAGCATTTATGACAAAACCAAAATATGAAACTTGGTTTATGGAGGGTACTCTCATTCCTAATTATCACTATGTACTTCTAAAGGATGATTACTCTGACCTAGAAGAGAAGATAAAATACTATTCAAAAAATATAAACGAATCACTTCAAATAATTAAGAATGCCAACGAGTATATAAAACAATTTCAAAACGAAAAACAAGAAGACATTATCTCCCTCCTTGTTTTGAAGAAATATTTTGAAAAATCTAAACAACTGCAAAAGGAAAAAGTTGCATTATAAATATACTATTCATCAAGACCATCAAGATAAAAAAGAGTACTTAATTCATATTAAGGACTATTTTAATAAGGTAAATACAACTATTCATAAAGCACGCAATGAATTAAAAGTCATCCCATGCAATGGCACTGAAGTCGTTGTAAAGTCATTTCAAATGCCAAATATATTCAAACGTATCTACTACACTTTTTTGCGAGATACAAAAGCAAAAAAATCCTATCATAACTCCATAAAAATTGAAAATTTCACACCTACGCCTATCGGCTATATCGAATTTTTTAGACATGGGCTTTTAGCAGAAAGCTACTTTCTAGCAAAAAAATTTAATTATGATTTTACGATTAAAGAGCCTATTGTCAATAAAGAATTAGTTGACAGAGACAATATATTTCGTGAATTTGCAAAATTTACCTATGAACTTCACAAACACAATATATATCATAACGACTATTCTCCAGGAAACATCCTCATAAAAAGAGATGAAACAAGCTACACTTTTAAAATTGTAGATATAAATAGAATGCAATTTAAAACATTGACCTTAGATGATAGAATGAAAAA
>DQUE01000016.1 GCA_015662405.1 Sulfurimonas autotrophica
AGATCGTCTGAGCTAATAACTCTATTATCGCTCAAAATTGCTGCTCTTTCAACAACCGAAATCAATTCTCTTATATTTCCTGGCCACCTATAGCTATTTAGTTCATTTAATGCCTCATCTGAAAACTCTAACTCATCGAGCTCATACTTTTTACATACATCTTTTAAAACATGTTTTGCAATTGGCTCTATCTCATCTACTCTCTCTCTTAAAGGAGGGATATGAACAGGAATAGTATTTAAACGATAATACAAATCTTCTCTAAACTCACCTTTTTCTATTGCCTCATGTATGTTTGCATTGGTTGCAGAGACTATGCGAACATCTATTTCTATCTCTTTGATTCCGCCTACACGAGTTATAACTCTCTCTTGAAGAACTCTTAAAAGTTTCGCTTGTAAACTTATTGGCATCTCTGCAATCTCATCTAAAAATAGTGTTCCACCATGAGCTAACTCAAAATGCCCTTTTTTTGAAGCCGTAGCGTCTGTAAAGGCACCCTTTTCATATCCAAATAGTTCACTCTCTAAGAGATTTTCAGGGATTGCTGCCATATTGATAGCTATAAACTTACCTTGTGCTCTTGATGAATTTTTATGAATATAGTTTGCAAAAAGCTCTTTTCCTACTCCACTCTCACCCATCAATAAAACCGAAGCATCAGTTCTTGCCGCCTTTTTTGAGAGTTTCAAAACTTTTTCTAGTGCCAAAGATGTTGCTATAAAATCTTCACTAACTTTTTTGATTTTGTTTTTTGGAGTAGTTTTTATCTTTTTGTTTATCTTGGCTTGTCTTTTTATAGCATCAACCAAAGTATCAATTTCAAAAGGTTTTGTTAAAAAATCTTTTACTCCAAGTCGTATTGACTCAATAGCACGATTAAGTGTTGCATTTCCAGTAATAACTATAATATCATAATGACCATCAAGTTTTTTTATAAACTCTATGCCATCCATCATAGGCATATTTATGTCTGTTACTATTAATTCAACACTGCTGTCAATTTTTTTGAGTGCGTCTATGGCACTTTTGTACGTTTGCACGGAAAACTCAGAATACTCTGCTAAAGCAAATTCAAGAGATTTTCTCATATTTATATCGTCTTCGACAATCACTATATTCATTAGATACCTAAAAATTATTTTATGGTTTTTATGTTAGCAAAATCGTCTTTAAAATCTACTGTAAATTTTGTGGGAATTATAGTAAGTACTGTTCTTTCTATTACACCTTTAGTTTCTACAAGTGTGTGATTTACTACTTTTGTATTCATATGGTAGAAACACTCAAGCACTCTTTCAAAGTTTTCATTTAAAAAATGTTCTGTTGATTGATATTGTTTTTTTTTGATATTTAGTTGACATAAATATTTATACTCTTTCATGTCAGCACTTTGCATTAAAGGAGAGATATTTCTCTCCTCATATACTATTACTTTATTGTCAATAGCTACCTTATATGAAAACCAAAAGTTTTCATTTGCAAAAAGGCTACATGTAAAGATAATTAGTAAGCAAAAATTTCTTGCCACCTAGCACCATTCATCTTAAGTTCCATTCTTACTATAAACAGACCATCTTTAAAAGTATGCTCAGTTATACTAGCATCTTTTACAAGACCATTTACCTGAGAAACGATTCTTGAGTCATAAAGTGCTGCATTCTTTATAGTATCTTTTGCATTGATTTGAACGCCATAAAGCTTCTCAGCCATTTGACGATATGCATCTGCAACAGCAGCTCTCTTTGCTAAAGCCATAGCTTGTGCAGGGGAAACAGTGTTCTGAGGAGCAATTCCTTCTCCATTTACTGCAAATACTCTATCTGGGTTGTTATTTAGATATATGAATTTCTCTTCTTGAAGAATCTTCTTTATATCTTCTTTATCAACTTTCTGAACAATAACCTTTGGCTCTTGTTTTGTCTTTATCTGCGCATCTGTTTTTGGTTGAGTTGTACATCCAGAAAACAGCAACAACATGCCCATTCCCACGAAGAGGGTAATAATCCATTTATTCATAATATACCTTTTTGTCAATTTGATAAAACTAAAGCAAATGGTGTTCCATATTTATAAATAGAACTACCATAAAAACCTATTCCTCTATCAGGCCACCATCATCAGTAGCTACGTCATCTTCTGGCTTCTCCTCTTTAGGGCATCTTGCTATCGATTTAACTATATCTTTTCCACTTACATTTACAACTATAACACCACTTGTGTTTCGTCCAGCTTTTCTGATTGTTTGCATATCTACTCTTATCATTTTGCCAGCCACTGTTAATGCCATCATATCCATAGTCTCATCAACCATTAAACAACCAACAACATTTTTACCTGTTTTAGCTGTCATTTTCATAGCAATAACACCACTTCCGCCGCGATTTGTCAATCTATACTCACCAGCTTCAGTTCTCTTTCCAATGCCTTTTTCACTCATAACAAGGATCTCTTGCTCATCACTGCAAATAATATTCGCATCTACTACTTCATCGCCTTCGAGTTTAAATTTAATTCCTCTAACGCCTCTAGTGTTACGCCCTTGATCGCGAGTTTTTTCAATATCAAATTTAACACATTGTGAAAGTTTTGTTATCATAAAAAGTTGCTTTACATCTTTATTGGCAATTTTTGCTGTGATTATACTATCGCCATCATCTAAATTAATAGCTTTTACGCCATTGCTTCTTATATTTGAAAATTCACTTAAGTTTGTTCTTTTTACAACGCCATTTTTAGTAAAAAATACCAAAGATTTATCTTCACTAAAGTCAGTTGTAGGGTTTATTGATTGTATTTTTTCATCTGCTTCAAGCTTAAGAAGATTCACAACCGCCTTACCTTTTGCAGTTCTGCTTCCCTCTGGAATACGATAAACTTTTAACCAGTGAAGCTGTCCACGATCTGTTACAAACAATAGGGTATCGTGAGTATTACATGTAAAGAATCTCTCTATAAAATCATCTTCGTAAACCGTAACAGCCGTTTTGCCTTTCCCTCCACGTTTTTGTTTCTCATAAGACTTTAATGGCACTCTTTTAATGTACCCGCGATGCGTAATAGTAACTACTGCTGGTTCATTTGGAATTAAATCCTCCATATCAATATCATCATAATCATCTTCAATTATAGTGGCACGAGGAGAGTTAAACTTATTTTGAATCTCAATTAACTCCTCTTTAATTATATCACTTAGGAGTGTTTCACTCTTAAGAATTGCACTTAGTCTTTCTATTTCCTCATGAAGAGCTTTGAGTTCATTCTCTATTTTTTCTCTCTCTAGGCCAGTTAGACGGTTTAATTTCATATCAAGAATTGCACTTGCTTGGATTTCACTCAGTCCAAACTTTTCGACAAGTCCTTCTTTAGCTGATTTTGTATCTTCACTACCTCTTATAAGAGCAATAATAGCGTCTATATTATCAAGAGCAATTTTAAGACCCTCTAAAATGTGTGCTTTTGCTTTTGCTTTTTCAAGTTCAAATATAGTTCTTCTAATGATAACCGTTTTTCTGTGGTTCAAAAAGAGTTGAAGAAGCTCAAGAAGTTTAAATACCTTTGGTTCTTTGTTTTCAATTGCAAGTAAAATTACACCAAAAGTAACTTCTAAGTTTGTTGATTTGTAAAGGTTATTTAGAACTATCTCGCTCATAGCGTCACGCTTAAGCTCGATTACTACTCTAATACCTTCTCTATCTGACTCGTCCCTTAGCTCACTAATTCCCTCAATCTGCTTCTCTTTTACAAGATTTGCTATTGATTCAATAAGACGAGATTTATTTACTTGGTAAGGAAGTTCATCTATGATTATGACATCTTTG
>DQUE01000145.1 GCA_015662405.1 Sulfurimonas autotrophica
GCCTGTCCTGCGAATCCATCGAATATGGTGGGAGTGATATTGCATTATGTTCTCACTGGGACTATTCCAGAGTTAGATTCACTACTACGCCCTAAATTTGCATTTGGGTATAGAATTCACGATAACTGTGAAAGACGTGCACACTTTGATGCGGGTGAGTATGTAGAAGAGTGGGGAGATGAGGGTGCGAAAAACAACTTCTGTCTCTATAAAGTTGGCTGTAAAGGTCCTATGACATTTAATAACTGTTCAATTGTGCGTTATAACGAAGGTGTTAACTGGCCTATTGGTGTTGGTCGTGGATGTATTGGTTGTTCGGAACCAGATTTTTGGGATAAGTATGCATATGAGAGACCTATGGCAAATGCAAATATTAAAGCACCTACTGGCGGTGTAGAAAAGACTGTTGATGAGTTTGGTTTAGGACTCTTAACAGCTGCTAGTATTGGTATAGGTATTCACGCTGCAGCAAGTGCTATAGCAGGTAAAAAAGAAGATGGGGGAGAGTTTTAATGAGTAAACTACATACAACTGATGGTAATTTTCATCAAACAGATGCAAATGGTAATAAACATATAATCGTTGATCCAATTACAAGGATTGAAGGGCACTTAAGAATAGAGGCGGTGATTGATAAAAACAATAAAATTATTGATGCTTTCTCTTCATCAACAATGTTTAGAGGAATTGAGACTATTGTAAAAGATAGAGATCCAAGAGATGTGGGTTTGATGACTATGCGTATTTGTGGTGTTTGTACAGGTACTCACTATCAACGATCTATTGAAGCTGTAGAGGATGCTTTTAACATTACGATTCCAAAAAATGCTAGATTAGTAAGAAATCTTATTCAGGGTGCACTCTATCTGCATGATCACCTTGTACACTTTTATCATCTGCATGCTTTAGACTTTGTAGATGTTGTTGCAGCAACAAAGGCCGATCCTACAAAGACAGCTAAAGAGGCACTTAAGTGGGCTAAGGTTGCAGGGCACCCTGCAAGTATCTCTGGTGAAGCAGAGTTTAAAGCGGTTCAGGATCGTATTATTAAGTTTGTAAAAGAGGGTCGATTAGGTATTTTTGGCAATGGATACTGGGGAAACAACAGCTATAAGTTAACACCAGAACAAAACTTAATTGGTGTTGCTCACTATCTTAAAGCGCTTGATATTCAAAGAGATATGGCAAAAATGCAGGCAATCTTTGGTGGAAAAAATCCACATCCACAATCTTTGGTTGTTGGGGGTGTAACATGTGTTCAAGATATTAAAAACCCAGCAAGAATAGCTCTTTTTAAACAGTTGCTGCAAGAAGCGAATGCCTTTATTAAAGGTGCATACCTTCCAGATATCTACATGGCAGGAACTATGTATGCAAAAGAGGCAACTGATGGTTCAGCAACATTTCATGCAAGTAAACATAAAGGGGCACTTGGACAAGAAGTTGGTGGTACCGGTGGTGGTATTCTTTCATATATGACATATGGTGATTTTAGACTTGATGATACAGGCTTTTATAACTCTGAACTACTCTTTAAAAGAGGTGTAGTTTTAGGTGGAGATATCACAAAAGTACATGAACTTGATGAAGATAAAATTACAGAAGATGTAACACACTCATGGTTTGAGGGTACTGGTGCTCCTGAGCATCCATATGATGGGACGACTATTCCTAAATATACTGGGCTTGATAAACGCGATGATGGGTATGCTTATCTCAAAACTGATGAGAAATATTCATGGATTAAGTCACCTCTTTATGATGGGCAAAAAGTTGAAGTTGGGCCATTAGCACGTGTTGTGATTGGGTATGTTGGTGGTGATGAGAGAACTGTGAAATATGCAAAAAATTTCCTTAAGCGTTCAGGACTCCCTTTAACAGTGTTATTTTCAACAGTAGGAAGAACTGCAGCTCGTGCTATTGAGACTGAAATGATGGGTGATGTTATGATGGAGTGGGTTGATGAACTTGCTAAAAACACAGCATCAGGAGATCTGAGCACTTGGACTGAGTTTGATTTCGATAAAGTAAGCGAAGATTGTAAGGGTAGAGGGATGGCTGAAGCGCCTCGTGGTGCATTAGGTCATTGGATGAGAATTAAAGATGGTAAGGTTGCAAATTTCCAAGCAGTTGTTCCTTCGACATGGAACGCTGGACCTCGTGGACCAAATGGTGAGGTAGGAGCATATGAAGCAGCTCTTATTGGAACTGTTGTTGCAAATCCTGAAGAGCCACTAGAGATTATAAGAACTGTGCATAGTTTTGATCCATGTATTGCATGTGCTGTACATGTAATGGATACAAATGGCAAGGAGTTAGCTGTATATAAAGTTGACCCTAATTGTGCATTCTAAGAGGGGGATGCTATGAAAACAAAAGCAGGACACAAACAGGTTAAGCGTGCAACAACTGCCGCGAGGATTATTCATTGGGTAAATGTTTTCTCTATGATAGCAGCAATTGCAACAGGTTTGTATATTGCTGCGCCATACTATCAAACATTTATTGCAGATCCTGCAGTTGATAAGTATGTAATGGCATGGAATCGTTGGGTGCATTTTATAGTTGCTATTATTTTTGATGTGACATCTATTATTGTCTTTTATTTGATGTTTTTTTCTCGTGTTGAAAAGACATATAAAAAGATAATACCGAGCAAAGAGAATTTTAAAGAGTTTGTAGAGGTTTTTTTAAACCTTATTACATTCAATAGACGTAAAGAGTTTAGTTCAGAGCATAACGATAGTTTCAATATTACATTTTTCTCTGTATTTCATCTTTTGCTTGTATGGATGTTGCTTACTGGTTTACAAATGTATGTACATGGGCTTGCATCTGGAGAGAGTAGTATAGGAGAGTGGTGGCCTTGGATGTTGCATCTAATAACAGACTGGACTATACCTGTTTCGGCATGGATGGTTGGTAGCGGACCAACTCCATCACTCATGGATGTACGCATTAGTCACCATATAACAATGTGGCTTATTATTGTATGGGTTGTTTTTCATATCTATTATCAAGTTTGGAGAACAATCTTTTGGAAAGAGGGTGATATTGCCATTATGTTTGGTGGAAGTAAGTTTGTAAAAGTAAAAGAAGAGGGGGAGGAGGCTTAGTTTTCCTTTCCCTTGAGGTTGTATATTGAAAGAAAAAAGAGTTGCATTAATTGGAATCGGAAATATTATGTTTCACGATGAAGGTATGGGTACGTATTTAGTTAATTATATAAAAGAAAACTATGAAGAGCACCCTAGTTTGACAGTGGTTGAAGGTGGAACTTTAGGGTTTGGTTTAATGACTTACTATCAAGAATATGACAAAATTATTGTTGTAGGTACGGGATCGAAAAATGACAAGGTTGGAACTATTAGCTCAGAAAATGCGCAAGAGATTATCTCTAATGAGTCAGTAACGAGAAAGACCGCAAATGAAGTTGAAATTACGATGATGATTGAGATATGTTCCTTCCATGAAAATATGGGAGATGTACAGCTTCTTACCATGGTTCCCTCTGATATTATTGAAGTAAAAAATGGTATGACTTCAGAGACGCTTTTGCATATGCCAAAGTTTGTAGAAGCTACATTAAAAGAACTCAAATCTTCAGGTATAGAGTTGCAAAAAAAGAAAAAAACTGTCTCTTTTGAGGAGATAATTCATATATGTGCAAACCCAAAGGTTTCTCACTATAATGACATGTCAAATCTAAAGTAATTATATAATATAAACTATAAGGATCAGTATGTATTTTATTTTTGAGATGAATTTTTCATCTCCCAAAAACTATATAGCCAATCTCATAAGAGCTTATGTAGAAGAGAAAAAGATAGATGTAGGGGTATTACAAACATTCGATAAAATAATTTTAGTATGTGATAAAGAGGATGAAAATTTAGAATCTTTTTTTTTAGGTCTTGAAAATATATTACCAGCATCACTTTTTTTGAGTGAAGCAAAGCACTATTTTTCTGATGAAAAACCAAAGCTTATGCCACTAGCTAAGCTAGAACTTCCTCTTAATATTGCTCCTTGTCCCACATGTCAAAAAGAGATGTTTGATGTAAGCTCTCCTCGGTATTATTATCCTTTTACCTCATGTAATAATTGTGGTTCTCAGCATCAATTTATTACAAAATACCCTTTTTCACGTGCAAACTCAACTATGAAATTTTTAACTCCGTGTGAAACATGTAAAGAGGAGATGAAATCAAATCCTTTACGTAAAGACTATCCTTTAATATCATGTATAGAGTGTGGTATAGCTGTTAGAATGGTCGATAAAGAAGTAGAGCATATGGCACTCACTAAAGGGGATTATCGTAAACTTTTTGAGGTGAGCGCAGGAGCTATTGCAGCAGGAAAAAGCGTATTGATGAAAACTATGCATGGATATAGAAAGTTTTTCAATCCCCATAATACAAGTGAAGAGCATGTAGGACTCTCAACACTGCTAATGGCATCAGCAGATGGTTTTAACAAGCATTTAATGCTTGTTGAGCAAGAGTTTAATGCACTGCTAAGTATTGAACGACCTCTGCTTAGAGTTGCAACAAAGAGTGATGAGGTAAAAGAGATTTACGGCTCCTCTGTACTCGTGAAGTATCCTGATGATGGGATGACTATGCTGTTGGCAAGAGAGATACTCAATACTCAAAAAGAGTATATTGCATATGTTGAGTGTGACTCAGATACATCTGCTGATTTCTTAGTTGATTTTGATATACCAGTAAATTTTCAAAAAGATATAAAACTCTTTATCAATCAAGATACAAAACTTTTTATCTCAGGGGAGAGAGTTGTTTTTCCTGCAGAGGTACAAAGTAAAAAAGATAGAGTAGCTGTTGCACATGATTTAGCCTGTGTAGAGGTGGGAGGAAAGCATATTATAGATTCTCTTGAATTGTTTGACTCTGTAAAGACGCAAGAGATATATGTTTTAGAGAGTGAGGACTTTGAATCTTTGCATACAAATGAAGTACGATTTGAGTCCTATAAAGCCTCAATGATGTCTGTCCTTGCAGAACACTATAAAATTGGACAAAAAGCGATTGGTGTACATTTTGATGGTAGTTTGAACTTTCTTTACTATAATGGAAAACAGGTTATTAATGCAGTTCCGGCAATACCTTTTGAATCTGATAACTTATGGGAAAAAATTGCTACATTACGAGATGGTTCAGATAGACTTGTTACAAACTATAAAAAAGCTTATCCTAAAGTATGGGAGCGGTTAGATAACCTTGAAGGTGATATGGATATATTTGAAGTTACTGCTATTACTTTAGGACTTGAAGATGAAAGTTTTGAGGGGATCTCTAGTGAAGCATTGAGTTTTTTAGGAAAAGGTGGACTGCAAATTGATACAAGAGTAAAAGATAACCGATTTGATAATTATGCTTTTTTAACAAGTATCATGTCCTATCAGTTGGGTGATGTTGAAACAAATTTTTTATGTTATAGTATTTATGAATCCTTTGGTGACTATATTGGCGAGATAGTACCACAACTTCTTGAAAAAGTAGATACCAAAACTGTTGTATTAACAGGTGAAACTTTTGCAAATCAGTCTCTTTATGCTAGGATACAAAGAACATTAGGTCAGTATCAACCACTTTTTAATAAAAACTTTCCTATTGGTAAGGAGAATGCAGTGCATGGAGCATTATACTTATAAGATAACTATTACGGGTACTGTACAAGGAGTAGGTTTTCGCCCCTTTGTATATGCTCTTGCTCAAAGATACCTTTTTCATGGGACAGTGAGCAACAACAGTGCAGGTGTTGTTATTTTTGTAAATGTTGATTCTATCACACTGCAACAACTACTCACAGCATTGGAGTATGAAGCCCCCCTTTTAGCAGATATTCAAAACATCAAGTGTGAAGAGGTGGCGTTTCAAAAGTTTGAGCGTTTTGAAATTCTCCAAACACAAGAGAAGGGAACTATAAAAGCAAATATCCCTCCCGATATAAGCACATGTAGTGAGTGTGAAGAGGAGCTTTTTGATCCTACAAATCGTCGCTACAGATACCCTTTTATTACATGTACGCAATGTGGTGTACGTTACTCTATTATAAAAAACCTCCCCTATGATAGAAAAAACACTTCAATGGCAGATTTTACAATGTGTAAACTCTGTGAAGAGGAGTACACAAATCCATTAGATAGACGCTATCATGCACAGCCGATTGGTTGTTGGGACTGTGGTCCACAAATGCTTCTCAAACATAAGGGAAAAAACTTAGAACTTCCCCAAAAAGAGATAGTTCAGAGAGTCGTTAAAGCTTTAGAAGATGGAAATATAGTCGCGATTAAAGGTGTCGGTGGCTATCATATAATGTGTGATGCTACAAATGATGTAGCGGTTAAAGAGCTTCGCAAACGCAAACAACGACCCAAAAAACCCTTTGCAGTTCTTGTCAGAGATATTTGTGCGGCAAAACTTTTAGCAGATATATCGCCCAAAGAAGAGAGACTGCTTACCTCAAAAGAGAGACCCATTGTACTTCTTGATGCTAAAGCAAATAGATTATCTTCTTATGTAGCCCCAAATCTCTCAAGAGTAGGCATATTTTTAGCATATACACCTTTGCATCTTTTAATTCTCGATGGACTCAATAAACCACTTATAGCTACATCTGCAAATATTTCAAATGAACCTATCTGTAGCAATCTCGAAGATATGGAGCAAATA
>DQUE01000074.1 GCA_015662405.1 Sulfurimonas autotrophica
AAAGCTTCTATAAACATATACAAGATACGCTCAATTCCTTTGGTTCAGAATATGACATTAATTTTTGTTAGGCAATTATTAGGAAAAATAAACGCAAAAACTCACTTTAAAACTAAAATGAATTTTTAAAATGATAGAATATTAAGATAAAGAAGAATTAGCTGGTTTGTTCAGAGGGGGTTCAATTAGATGTTATAATGCCGCTTATGAAACAAATTACACTTTTTTTCTTATTTTTTCTTCTTCTGACAGGGTGCAAGAAGGAGTTGAACATATCTTCAAAAGAGCAAAATAAAGGTATCAAGTTAGTAAAAACATCATTTTTAACGCTTCCTGATTTTGATAAACAAAACTATGCAGAGTTTTTGGATAATTTTATTCATAATTGCAAAAGTACTAAAAGTCAAAAAATATACAAAAGATTATGTAGAGATGCTTTGCATGTGAGAGATCCTAAGCGTTTTTTGCTTGAAAACTTTACTCCATATCGTATTAGCGATAAAAAAGGAAGTAGTGAAGGTTTGCTAACTGCTTATTATGAAGCACAAATCCATGCGTCGTTGCAAAAGAGTGATAGATATAAATACCCAATTTATGAAACGCCAAGAGATTTAGTTGTGGTTGATTTGAGTACTATTTACCCCGAATTACAATATTACAGACTTCGTGGAAGAATGCAAAATAACAGAATTGTTCCTTATTACAGTCGTAAAGAGGCAAAGGTACATGGCTTGAATGCTTCTGTGTTATGTTATTGTGATTCAAAAATAGAGAGATTTTTTTTGGAAGTGCAGGGTTCTGGAAAAGTTATTTTAGATGATAACTCTACTATGTACATAGGGTATGATAATCAAAATGGGCATAAATACAGATCAATTGGTAACTATTTAGTACAAAAAGGTGAAATTCCTCTAGCGGATATCTCTTTAGAGAGCATTCAAAAATGGCTCAAGGATCATCCTACAAGAATTGATGAGGTTTTGAACTATAATAAATCACTGATCTTCTTTGCAAAACGAGATCAAGGTGCAACAGGTGCATTAGGGTTGCAACTTCGTAAAAAAAGCTCAATTGCAGTTGATAGAAAATATATTCCGTTAGGGAATATGCTATATCTGTCGTCACAATTAGGAAATAAAAAATTTAATAGTGTTGTTTTTGCGCAAGATACTGGGGGTGCTATTAAGGGTCCACTGCGAGTTGATCTCTTTTTGGGTAGTGGCGATGATGCATTAAAAATTGCAGGAAGAGTGAAGTCACCATTAAAACTTTGGCTTTTGGTTCCAAATGAGAAAGAAGCAAAAAAATGAATAATTCATTAGAAAAATTTAACAGGCTTGTTGAGGCACTTGGTGAGTTACCTAGTATAGGGAAAAAGTCAGCAACAAGACTTGCTTACCATATGATTATGAATGACACTTTTTCAGGTATGAAAATTGCACATGCTATTGAAGATGCAATTGGAAGTTTGAAAAAATGTAAAGAGTGTGGGGGTATGAGTGAAGATGAACTTTGTTATATTTGTTGTGATGAAACACGAGATGCATCTTTTCTTTGTATAGTGGAAAATGCAAAAGATATTTTACTTTTAGAGGAAAATGGCTTGTTTGATGGGAAATATTTTGTCTTAGACTCTTTAGATGAGTCAAGCATGGATCAGCTTGAAACAATAGTGCAAAATGGAGTACATGAAGTTTTGTTTGCACTTACACCCTCTATTGCCAATGATGCTGTTATACTTTATATTGAAGAGAAGCTTGGTATTTATGATTTGAACTTTTCTAAAATAGCACAAGGTGTCCCAACTGGTGTCAGCTTAGAAAATATAGATTTGCTTTCACTCACAAGAGCATTAGAAGACAGGGTAAGGGTTTAAATGAAAATATTTATACTATTGATTGTTGTTACAACATATATGTTCGCAATGGAGAATACTGTTCAAGCAGTTGATGAGTCAAAGAGTAAAATTGAAATTGATGATATTGCAGATGATAAGTCCAAAGAGAATATGCAACAGTGGATAAATGCTGAATTTGGGTTACAGCCATATAGGGTAAACTATTTATTACCTTTTGGTGTTGCAGATAAGAAATATGCAATATATATGCCTAGCGAAGAATATAGTAACTATGAAGCAGAACTGCAAGTGAGTCTCAAGTTACAAGCTGCAAAAAATCTTTTTGGATTGCAAGAAAAATATTATCTCTCTTATACGCAACGTTCGTTTTGGCAAATTTATAAATACTCTTCACCTTTTCGTGAGAGTGTATATAACCCAGAGGCATTTGTAGTTTTTCCAATCAGTGATAGAAAATCAAGCCTGCAAATGCGTTCACTAAAAGTAGCATTAGCACACAAATCAAATGGGCAACCAAATACTCAAGACAACCCTATTTATAATGGATTTAATCTCTCAAAAAGTATAGATTATATCTATGTAACATTACGATTGCAACACCAAACGTTAATAACAGATATAACACTGATGACACCTTATTTAGAAAATTCAGATTTAAACGATAATCCTGATATTATGAAGTACTTAGGGTATAGCAAAGTAAAATTTACGTATTTCTATAATGAGCATATGTTTACAGTAATGATCCGTGGAAATATTGATAGTCTCAAAGGTGCAGTTGAGGCAACATATTCGTATCCACTCAAAAAAGATAAGACATACTACTATATGAAATTTTTCAGTGGATATGTAGAATCTTTAATCGATTATAATCGTCCTATTACAAAATTTGCAATAGGATTTAGCTTTTCGCGTTAATATAAAAAACTTTTTTGCATCTCTCTTTTTATAGCTTCTTTTTCAAGTGTAAAGTTACAAAAAAGTTCATTTGCCAAAACACCTTGACCTAAGAGCATATCTGCACCATCTTTACATGTAAGGCCTTTTTCTTTAGCAAGCTGTAAAAAAGGAGTTGTTTTACCATATATGGCATCTGCAACATAACGACTCTTTTGTAAAACAGCTTCAATTATCTCTTTTGGTGCAGGTAAATTTTCATCTTTGAGCCCAGCACTTGTTGTATTTACTGCTAAATCATAGTGACCGAGCTGAAAATTTTCCCATATATAACATTCGCAATTGAGCTTTTGAAAGTATGCAAGACGTGTTTGACTTCTGTTAA